>JAFVCC010000083.1 GCA_017479485.1 Bacilli bacterium | reverse complement strand
GTTTAAACGCGTTTAAATGGATAGACTACCTCCTTCGGACCTCTCGGATCCCCATTAGCTTCTTCGCGGATACCAGGAGATGCAAAAACATTGGGTAGACGAAGGAATACTGTTTCGTTTTATCTTTATTTCGGTCCACCATTCAGTCCTGCTGGCGAACCGCTACCTAATCACCAATGAAGTGATCGCGGTAATGGCAAGCCTGAAAACCCACGCCATCATTGAATGGCAGGGGATAGATTAGATGAGAGACGGGGGAACGCCCGTCTTTCTTCTATATATAGGATTAATACGCAGAAAATTTTTATTTGCGCTTCCGGCTCGAACCATCGGTTTTTTGCTGGGAATATCCGGATTTTCGCTTTCCATTGACAACATTCCTAGGAAAATGGGGGCTTGTATATATATATATATAGGTAGACTAAAGAGCCGTAGGGGTAATCCTCGGCCTATTTTTGTTTGGGATCACCCTTATTTGCCTAGACGAAAATCGGCAACCATAGGGCATAAGAGCCCTGCATGGAATGACTCTTTGCCAGCATGCCTAATTGTCGTCTCGGTAAGTGTTCATAAGGCCGCCGCTACATAGAGCGGGCGAGCATCGAAGGGAGACGAGCATGAACAAAAAGACGTTAAGAATCGCAGGGTGGGCTTTGGGCCTATCGATGGCGGTCGCAGGAATTGGGATAGCCGTTGGGACTGGAACTAAGAACGCGGCTGAAATTAAAGCAACTAGTGGAGATGAATTAAGTTTTGATGCCGATTCATCTTTATCGGGCGATTATGATTCAAACTGGGCCTATGCATTTACTGTAGGCGCCAATGGAAACGCTCCAGCCGCTTATGCTGATGGCATTCGTGTTTATAATGCAAAAGGCGCTAATAAATATGGTGGTCACTTGACACTTTCACCAAAAGCTGGAAATACTTCGGCCTACATTTCATCAGTCGTTATAACGATTTCAAGCACATCCTATAATCCGACTATTAAAATCAAAGCTGGCAATACTTCGGTGGCAATGAGCAGCGCTGAAGAAAGCAGTCTTGATGCAACTGACACGACATATACATATTCCCCGGGAAACACAACAACTCGTTATATAGAGTTTACAAGTTGGAATAACACTAGTGGATCATATAAGCAATGGCGTGTATCAAAATTCGTAATCAACTACTCTATTCCAAAAACAGTTTCTCTTGATCTTAAATCCGGATCAACGTCAACAATTATGTATGGAGAAACTACTACTTTAGTTGCAACCCCTGGTGGTGGAGCTTCAGGAACATATACATGGTCCTTGGAAACAAATACTCCTTCTTCGGGTTCTTCTGATGTTGTTACTTTTGCCAATGCCGATAGTAATGAAATGACTTTTACCGGTCACTATAGTGGCACTGCAGTTGTTAGAGTTAGTATTGATGGAGTTCATGCTGATTTTACCATCACAGTTAATAGAATATTAGATGGTTTGGTTGTTAAAACCGTACCTTCAACCATTGTTTATGACGAAGGTGATGATTTTGATGATACCGGTTTAGTAGTTACTGCCTCTTATTTAGGCGGAGCAAGCGAAGATATTGCTGCTTCAAGTGGTAAATTATCATATTCACCAAGCACAAGTTTAAGCAGTTCTACAACCGCAATCACAGTTTCTTACACTGAAAACGGAATCACAAAATCTGTTAATCAACCAGTTACGGTTAATGCTCCAGCATATACTCTTGATTCTTTAACTTGGAGCGCAAGTAATATCAATGCTTTTGCCGGTACAACATTAACGGCCGAAACTGTCGCAGCTTTTGCTGTTGAAGCAGTTTGGGAAGAAGATGTCGCCAATACAGCTTTATCTTTAGGAACCTACACTCTAACTATTGGATCCGATGAAATCACTTCAGGAGATTTGCCATTCACTTGGACTACTTCACACAGCGGAAAGAAACTGACTGCTTCTTATACAAATAACGGCGTTACGAAAACCGCTTCTGTGGATGTCACTGTTGTTGAATCACTAAATACAATTAATAAATATTCAACAACAACTGGATTGACTCAAGCGTTCGATCCAACAACAAACACATCAGATACAACTTCATTAACTCTAGGAGATATTACAATTTCCGTTACTGGCGGAACGTTTGGAAACGAAACTGATTACAGAGTATATAAAAATCAAACGATGACAATATCATCCGAGGTCGCTACTTTAACTAAGATTGATTTTACATTCGATAGTGCCTCGTATGATGGCGGTGGTTGGTCTACTTCATATTCACCAAACGCTAAATCATGGACTTCTGAAGCCGCGAATGGTGAACAAGCAAGAATTAAAGCTTTAACCGTAACTTATTCAAAAACAACCGCCACCGATATAGCAAATACCAATTTTACCGTTCAAAAAGCAGCGCTGGAATATGTCTCATCTTTCAACGAGACAATGGCGTGCTCAGACAGTGGGAACACAGAAAACGTGGTCAGCAAGTGGAGTAGCGTTGCCTCTGCGTTCTCGACAAAACGCACGGCTTCTGGTGATGCGACCAACTTCAACAACCTCTTCAAATATGCAACCGCAGTTGAAGGTGGCGATTCTCTACAAGACATGCTCGCAAGATATGACTATATCGTTGCGAAATATGATGTAACAGACTTCCTCAACGCCGAAGGAGGCGCTGGAAGAACTGCTGTTTCCAAAGCGGCTTATGTAAACTTCGGAATCGAGAAGAGCGGTTCTAACGATAACTCTCTCTTCGTGATTGCTGTAATCGGAGCCGCTTCCGTAATCGCTTCGGGTGGATTCGTCCTCGTGACCCGTAAACGTTCCAAGGAAGAATAACCGACTTCTTGTTTCGATCACCAATGGCCCTCTCGTGGATTTCCCGAGAGGGTCTTGTCAAATATGTCCAACGTAGCAACGAAAGTCATCCAGTGCACCAAAGAGGGCAAAGACCTCCGTGAGTTTTCCTCCGCAAAGGAAGCGCAGCTCTTTTTTGGGTCCAAAACTGGAAACTCCATTTCGAAGGCGATAAAGCACGGCAACTGCGCGTTCGGCTATCGTTGGAGGTATGCAGGGCAACCGCTCTACATAAAGCCCGAGGGTACGCCTGGCAAGCGCAGGGCGATCATAGCCGATGACTTAAAGGGAACGGAAACATCGTATCCTAGCATTTCTGAGGCCTCGAGGAAGTTGGGCGTAGGGATAACCTCCATCGAGAGGTCCCGTCTGATGGGCTGCACGGTCAAGGGCTATCGCTTCCGCTACGAAGGCGAACCTTTCTCGGAGTCCTTCAAGCACAAAAGGAACAGAAGAAAGGTCCTCTTCCTCGATGACGACGGCAACGTTATAAAGGAATACGAAAGCGCGTATGATTGCGCGAAAGACTTAGGGGTGATCCCAGGCGCGGTCTACCGCTGCCTGAGGGGTGACAAACCCAATGCGCGGTGCAAGGGACGTAGACTGCGATTCAAGCCAGAAGAAGAATAGCCCAAGGCAAATTGACCCTGGGCATTCTTTATATAATCCGTCAAAATGACTCCTTACACTTCAGTTTTGCTTCGACCTTTAAAAGCTTTTCTCTTCGCGTACTCTTTTCTATGAAGTTCGTTAATACGTAGCCTCTTTTGTTCCGCCGCCTCTTTTGCCATGGCTGCATCCAGGTGCTTTGTGGCCCAGTCGATTGCGGCTTCGTAAAAGATTAGGCATAGTTCCCGATAAACCCACTGCGGAACGGGATGCGAATCCTCGGAGAAACGAACGACTGCCCGCAAAGGCGGACTTTTACTTTTCGCCATCTTTCAGAAGCTTCCTTTGCTCGATTGCCTTCTGGATCTCCTTTTTCGAGCGCTTATCGAAGATCAGCTTCGTGATCTGCTCATCGAAGTCTACGACCAAATCGGGGATCGTAAGCAAGTATCTCTTCAGGTCATCGAGCGTCCCGAACTCGGTTTGCCCTACGGATTTGCGGTACTGGTTCACGTTCTGCAGGTCCGCTTTCGTAAGCTTGTTCACCGCCTTTAGGCCTAATGCGCTTCCAAGGGTGGCGAAGTCGCTTCCGTCCAATGCCGCCAGGATCCTGAGAAAGCTTTTCCCTCCCTCGCGGACGAGCCAAGAGGCGTTGGATTCGATCGACATGACCCTAGGGGCGACCGCGAAGCCGATGGAGCCGGTCCCGCTTTTGGCAAGCTCGGTCCACTTCGACCAGGTCTCCGCCTTGGATCTGTGCCTTTCGCTCATCCCCGATTCCTCCTTGAAGTCGATGATGGACGAGAGGCATCCCACGATGTGCGAGGACTCGGTCTTGCACTTTAGGGCCTTTAGCAGCTTTTGGATTTCCTGGCCAGCGCGATCGTGGTAGAAGCGGACCTCGAAGCGGATCCAACTATCCACTTTCGGATCGATGCCAGCGGCCATTCGTTCCGCGAGTTTGTCGTAGATGCAAAGCTGTAGGCTCTTCCTGGTCCCGAAGGTGGCGGAGTAGCCAGAAAGTTTGGAGTCCTTGACGGTCTTGACGTCCTTAAGCTCTTCCTTGCCCCGTTCGTCGGTGACTTCTAGCGCCCTAAGCTCCGTGGAGTAGTGGTGGTTCGCCACCTTCTCCTTGATCTCGCTTACCGTGATGCCGCCGGAGAAGTCGTCGGTGGGCACGTCAACACGCTTGCACTCGCCATCCATCGAAAGGCATTTCTCGATGAGCGAGATCCAGCCATCGCGGACGGTTTCGGAGCGGTCGATCGAATCGTCCTCCATGAACCTTCTGGAGAAGTAGCGGTCCTCGAAGTCGCGGCATCCCTCGCCAGACATCTCGAGCATCGTTGTCTCCTCGCCGGACTTGCGGTTGGTCATCGTTCCGCCGAAGGCGACGTTGGTGCCAGGGGCGATCCTCATCACGTCGGTGAAACCGTGCATCGAGCGCAGGCTTTCCGAGCTGGACTCGTCCACACACATGAGCTCGAACAAAGAGGAGAAGAGCGCCCTTTCCCTGAGGTAACCGTGCGGGAAGGTAAACTTCAGGTAGTCAATGCAGGTACCTAAACGGTTCAAGTGCACACTAGGAGGCGTATTACAGGACGCCTCCCCCGGCCTGGCGGCCGAACCGTTACCTAACCCATCGTCCTTGGACCTTAAGAACCTCGATGCCGGGATCATCGCCCATCACCCCCGTTCCTTGCCGAAGAGCGGTTCGCGCCAGTTTGGCGCCTGGGGCCGGCTCTTCGCCCAGTCACTCTGGGGATTGATGAGAACTTCCTCTCCGGGTTCTCGAGGTCGCTTACCAGGTAGGATCCCTGCAAATCCCATTCCTTTTTGTCAGGCATAAGCTTTTTGTAGGTAGGTATGTCGAAGAATCCGTAGTCAGCTTTGGCTTTCCTGGCGTTGAGGAAATCCTTCATGCAGGCGCTTTCGAAGCGGGCGGCGTAGTCGATCTTGTTGATGATGTAGAAGCGCTTCTTCTCGCCCTCTGAGAGGTTGCCAGAGGCATCGGCGGTGCACGACGGCAGATCCACTTCCTTGTAGCCGTAGGTCATGTAGACGAGGGTCTCCACGCGGTATGCGAAGGACCCGATTTTGTTGATGATCTCATATAGGAGCGTCCCGTCCTCGCGGTTATGCCGGTATTTGGTGCAGAACCAGGCTCGGAAGGCGATCGCGGCGTCCAAAGCCATCGACTCGAAGTGGAAGAGCTTTAGCGCCATCTTCTCCTTCTGATTAGCCCTATCTGCGGTGAAGATCGATTGGGCGACGCTGACGAGGTTGGAGGTCAGGCTGCCGCTTCGCTGTTCGTCGGCGATGAACTTGAAGAAGTTGGTGTGCCAGATGTTCGCGAGGTGGCCGCCGAGCTTCAGAGAATAGTCCAGGAGGTCGTTTTTCGGGTTCGCTGTCGCATCCTTGGCGGAGTAAGCGGTGTTGCTCACCATATTGCCTTCCTCCTTGCCAAATTCGGTTGCCACCGCAATCATTGGCCCGTTCGCGTCCCTATAACGGTTCTCTGGATCCATCTTCCTGCCAAGCCTTAGCATGTCGAAGACGAGGACCCTGGAAAATGAAGAATCCTTGCCCTGATCCTTGACCTTTCGCTTAAACAAACTTGTGTCATAAAGGACTAAATGGCCCTTGTCAAGCCTGATGTCGTCCGTGCGGATGGGGAAGTTGCTGGCGATGAGGTTGCCCTTTTGGAAGTAAACCCAGTAGCTTTCGGCGTAGATCGCCATCGCGTCCACGAGCTTGATTTCGTTGGCGCCGTCGACGAAACTCGTCTTCTGCAGGCTTACGTCGTAGCCATAGAGGACGAAGGGCTTTTCGCTTCCGACTTCGTAGAGCTTCATCGCCAGGGCCGCGCATTGGTCCATGTTGACCAGACGCCTGCGGAGGGCGAGGCGGACGATCTCCTTCTCCAGGGCGGCCCAGGGGAATTCGGGGAACATCATCGAACAACGATCCATGTTGTCGAAGGCGTTCTTGTGGTAGATGGTGTTTAGGATCCTGCCCATCGAAGCGGCCAGGGTCGTCTTCCCTCCGCGCATCTTTCCTAAGATCAGGGTGAAGACGCCGGTGTCGTTGTCGACCATGGCCTCGTTGGCGGGCATGAGCTTGCCCTCGATGAGCTTCCTCGCCCTAACGAATGTCAAGGCGCGGAAGAGGACGTATGAGAACGGAAGTCTCAGCCATAATGGTAGCGAGAGGTAGCTGGCCAGCAGCGTTATGACGTCGGCGAAGATCGTGTCCCCGACTGCGGCGAAGCTGAAACAGGAGAAGAAGTGCAGGTACTCAACGATGAGGTCGATGGCGATGGCCGGAAGGCCGAATAGCAACGCCACGCCCAGCAAAAGGACGTAGAAGTACGGAGTCTTCCTAAACCATGGGCCCCATTCCCTCCAAAAGAGGAGGAAATCCCTGCAGGGCCCTAGCGAAAACCTGCGATATCTTTGCAAAAGCGCGCTGTTTTCTCGCCAATCCTTACCGGATTCGCTTAGGTAGAGGTTGCCGATGGCGACCAGGAAGAGGACGGCGATCGCTCCAATCATAAGAACCCTAGTGAGCCCCATGGCGAAGTCGGAGAAGTCGAGAAGCCACTCCAACGCGCTTTCCTTGGTGGCGAGCATCGAGAAGTAGGCCTTGATCCCCTCCCATAGCTCCTCCCAGTTGATCGGCGGGAGGACCTTCGGGAAGCTTCCGTACTCGTAGACGGTCTCGGTCAGGCTTTGAGCGGTATATTCGCCGTCGGTGTAGAAGGCCCAGATCGCGGCGAACCTCGACCCGGCCGTGGCGATGGTCGCCCATTGCCTGCCCAGGAACCAGGGCTGCAGCCAAAGGATCAAAAGAAGGGGAAGCAATGCCAACGCTATGGCGAAGGCGTGGCTCGCGATGCGTTTCACCTTCATTGCTCCGCCCTCCTATAGAGGAACGTGCGGTCAAATTCGTTCCACAAGGATCCGCTTTTTAGCGCGCGGATCCTCCACTGGCCGTTTGGAGAGCGGCATTCGAGGACCCCTTCACCGTATTGGTAGAAGAAGTCCTCGGTCGTCGCCTCCGATACCATCCTGCCAAGTCCCGATCCGTAGATCATGACCTGGTGGGCGCCGGTGTTGGCGTATGTGACCACGATCGAAGTCTCATCGACATAATGCACTCCGATGAGCTCAGTGGCGGGTTTAGCGAGGAACCAAACGAGAAGAAGCCCAAGGGCGATTCCCATGAGCTTCAACCCGCGATGCCTCTTAAGGACATCGTACATTGGCTATCTCCTCTTCTTGCTTCTGTCGTTAGGGCGCGAGGGCTGCGCCTTCAAGGCTTGGCGTACGATGAATGTGATGGCGAATCCGAGGACGGTCAGGACCCCGATGGCCGCGATGGCGTAGACCGCGTAGCGAAGGACGTCCTTGACCGATGGGCCGTAGTAGTCCTTCACGTCTGTGATCTTCCCTGATGCGCCCATGACGCCGGTAAGCTCCACGGGCTCCATCATCGCGTTGAGGTCGACGTCGCCGTACTCGGTGCTGAACGTGAGCCTGGTGATCGTCGCCGACACCATCTCGTGGGC
Source organism: Bacilli bacterium (assembly GCA_017479485.1). Lineage (GTDB taxonomy): Bacteria > Bacillota_I > Bacilli_A > RFN20 > CAG-826 > Alloenteromonas. The sequence goes on along the minus strand of JAFVCC010000083.1, from coordinate 21,440 downwards.
GGTGGAGGTGATCCGCTTGGAGTTGGACCAGAACTCGTTCCATCCGTCGAAGCGGAGCTCCTGGACGTTGTCGCGCTTCCTGGTGTCCTCCTTCATCATGATCGCGTACTCGTAGCCGCCCTTGTTGGCGTTGAAGAAGTCCTTGTCGTGGTCCTCTCCTAACGCGTCGATGGATTCGGCGTCGAGCTTCTGGATCGTGTTGAAGGCGTAGTCGAGGTGCTTCACGTTCTCCCAGAACTGCCACCAGTCGGGGGTGGCTACGTCCTCGGAGATGAACCTTTGCTCCGCCTTGACCACGGTTTGCCTGGGCTCGCTTACCTTGCCTTCGATCTTGATGTCGCGCACGTTGACGTTGCTGCACGCGTTGACGAAGATCTCGGGATGGTGGTAGGTGCCGCAGTAGACCGGGGTCATGGTGTCGGCGAGGAAGAAGTGCGAGTCGATGGTGTAGCTCGCCGTGTAGGTGAGGTACTCGTAGTCGAGCCGGATGGCCTTCAGATCGCCGAGCTCGTACTTGCCATCTGCCGAGCTCCCGTTCCAGGAGAAGAAGAGCCAGTTGAGCTCGCGGACCTCGGTGGGGTAGTTGAGGTCGACGCTGTCGTACTGTGTGGCCACCCATTGCTGGATGTACTCGGCGTCGTCGATGAGGATGTAGTCGTCCTTGTAGTACTTGTAGACGAGGTCCTCGTAGTCCTCGGTGTCCTCCCAGTAGACTTCGTCGCCGTCGCAGGCCCTGCTGATGTAGAGGTCGTCATCGTCGCAGGTGCCCACGATGGCGTCGACGGTGATGGCGTGCTTATCGCCGACCCTATGCTCGTAGAAGTCGTCGATGACGCATTTGTAGAAGACGTTCATCTTCCCGTAGGTGGACACAATCCTGGCGTCGTAGCCGTCGCTGGTGCTATGGATCGCGAACTCGTCGTAGTCGTTGTCGATCAGATTGCGGACAGTGATCCAGGCCGAGGCCTCGGTAAGCGTCCATCCTGCCCTGGCGTAGAAATAGAGGTAGAGATCACCCTGGAAGGGATAGGCGTGGAGGAACTTGAAGTCGTCGTAGAGGTCGCCCCTCATCCTATTTGGGACGAGGTTCTGCAGGGTTTTCTCGCCATAGGAGCCGTAGTAGAAGGCCTCGAGGTCTTCGGCCACGGTCGATCTGGTGACGTCCAGGGCCTTGGTGACGTAAGCCCCTTTAGGCGAGGAGACGATGGAGACGACGCTCGCTAGGGCGAGCCCAAGGGTGAGCAGGGCGTTCATTTCCGATCACCCCCGAACCCGATCTTCTGTGAGTACCATTTCGCATGCTGGACGTCTGGCTTGGCTCCGTCGGTTTCGGCGACGTTGACGAACCAGATGCCCGCGGAGGGGATGTCGACCTCAGCGGAGGCGATGGCGGATTTGGCCGTCGTCCTCACCGTGATCGAGTTGTTGCTGTCGGCGAGCCAGTAGCCGATGGACTGGCCCTTGGTTTCGATTGCGGGGCTAGATCCGTAGTCGTAGAAGACGGCGGAGGCGTCCTGCCCCTTCATCGGCTTAAGGTCCGTCGACTGCAGGTCGATGGTCTCGACCCCGTTGACGGACCTTGCGGTGATGGTCAGCTTCACCGGATCCCCTTCGCAGCTTTTCGGCACGCCGATGAGGAGCTTGGTGTCGTCCTCGTACTGGACGGTCCCGTTGGCGGAAATCGCCTGGAGCACGAGGGCGGTTCCGCCGGTTAGGGCGGCGACGATGCCCAGAGTGGCGAAGAGGAACAGGCTGTTTTTCTTGTTTTTCTTCATTCGTAGAACCTTTCTAAGGGAGACCGGTCGCCCGATCTCCCCGTTTTTAGGATTATTCCGTCGCGGCCGCGTTGACCTTGACGTAGGCGTATGCTTCGACCTTGAAGTCCGAGCGGTATTGGAACGACAGGGTCATCTTGATCCTGTGCATCCCCTCGGATAGGCCTGAGGCATTGACGTAGACTGAGCCGTAGCTCCAGATCGCGGTTGGGTTGGTGAGCTTCCACTCGTTGGTGCGGTAGTTGGTCACCGTCCTGCCCGATGCGGTCAAGGAGAACGTCGGCGTCTCGGCGGAGGGCGTGAGCTCCTCGACCTTCAGGATCGGGAGGCATTCGCCCTGGCCGTGCTTCTCGGTGGCGAGGCAGATGGGGATCGTCGCGCTTTCGCCTTCCTCGATCTCGAAGGTCTTGTCGTCCTCCGAGGCGAAGGAGTAGCGGGCCATGTCTTCCTCGGAGGGATGGACCACGAAGCATTGGTAGACGACCGGGGATCCCGTTCCGTTGGCCCTGGCGTCGCTGATGGTGTAGTGGTAGAACTGGCCCTTCTTGACGGCGGGGGCGATCAAGCGGAACGGTGTGGCGTTCTCGGAGATCTCCAAGGAGTAGTTGTTCTCCTCGCTGGTGACGACGCCGTCGCATTCGAGCTGGATGTCGGGCGCGTCTTCCGTGGGCTTATGGACCGTGGCCACCGTGAGCTTCCTTGCCCCGGACTCGTTGTTGGGATAGTGGTAGTCGAACTCGAAGGAATTGGCCTTGTCGTTGTATACCTTGACCCTTTCGATGCCCTGGGAGGCGTTGTAGATGCGGCGCGTTGCGTGGGTGCCTCCGTTATAGTTGAAGCTCCAGTCAGTGCGCGTAGGGCCGACGATGGAGACGGTGAGCGGGACGACGATGTTGGGGTCGATGTAGTTCGGCGTGAACTTGTAGACCTTATCGCCGTATAGGCCATAGGCGCGGATCTTGTTCGCGCCGATCTCGGAGCGGACGGTCTCGTAGCCAGGGAGCTCGATGAAGCCGCCCATGGCTACGCTATATTCCTCTGGCCAGGAGATCTCGAGGTAGGTCTCGTTGGTGCCTTCCGGCCAGGAGGCGGGGATGTAGACGGGGATGTCTAGCGGCGTGACCGCGTACTCGCTGGTCGCCCTGGTGTAGTTCGATAGCGATAACCCGAGCATCGGCTCGCTTAGCGTGGGCCCGCATACCCTCATGGCCTGGTCGACGGTGCCGAAGAGCTTGTTGTCGGAGCTGCGGTTGTCGTCGAAGTAGGAGACCTTGATGGTGAAGCGCTGGACCTTGGACCTGGCTACTGCGGGGGTATGCAGCGTGACCTTGGCGCCGTGACGGACATTGACGATCTGCTCGCAGGTGCCGCCGTATTCGTCTTCGGCGTATTCGCCGTCTTCGGTGCTTAGGGTGACGTTGCTCGCTAGGCTATAGGAGCCATTAGGCTGGTACACGGCGACCTGGATTACTCGGCAGGAGTCGGCGAAGGGGGCGGCGACGTAGAAGTCGACGTCCTTTCCTTGCTGGCCGTCCTCCTGGATGACGACGAGGTCGGTGGATCCGTCGACCTGCCTGAGGCCGAGGGTATCGGCGGCGGGGCCAAGGTAGGGGTCTTCGGAAGACTGGCCATAGACAGTGAAACGCTGGGAGGCGGTCACGGTCTTGTCGCCTTGGACGATGGTGGCGCGTAGCTCGAGCTCATAGGCTTCGTCCATGCCGAGTCCCGTGAGCTTGAGGACGTATTCGTCGCCGCCGTAGGTGAGGACGCCGGTTTGGCCACGGGAGGTGACGTAGGAGCTGTTGTAGGAGATGCCCCTGGCCTTCTGGCAGACGACGGTGGCGTCAGGGAGTACGAGGCCGTCTTTGCCGACCACGGAGTAGCTTACAATCGCGTTGTTATAGTAGCTCCAGCCGGTGGTCTTGATGGTGAAGGGGATCTGGACGAGGCCAGCGTAGGACTCCTTCCAGAATTTGTGCTTGGAGAGCTTCACGCCGATGCCAAGATCCTGCGAGGGATCGTTGTAGGCGCTTTGGCGGATGACGCTTGAAGGCACGGATGTGGGGTAGGACCCGCGGTAGAGGTCCGGACTTGCGTTAGGATCCTCCTCGGGGTGGCTTTGGGATGAGGACGCGCTGCTAGACGTGGCGGAGCTGTTGGAAGAGGAGCTTCTGGAGACGCTGGTTTCTTCGTCTCCGCGGATCTTCTGCCTGAGCTCGTCGCCATGTTTGGCAAGACCATAAACAGCCCCGGAGATTCCGGCGAGGACTCCGAGGCTTCCGATGGTAATTAGCGCGGTGGAGAGGACTTTGTTCATCGGTTGTTATCCTCCTTGCGAATTAGATCGCGTATTGGGCGGTGAGGCCCGTTTGGATCGCGGCGTTAGAAGCTGCCGCGGAGCTTTCCTCTTCCGCCTCGTAGCTGAAGGTGATCTTCGTGTCGACGTAGACGGAGGGGTGGGCGATCCAGTAGGTGCGGACGACGTAGGTCTCGGAGCCGGTTTTCTTCAGAAGGTCGTGCTCCAGGGCGAAGCCGTCGTCGACTTCGTGGGTGATGCCCTCGTATTGGGCGACCTGCTCGTCGCCGACCTGGGCGAGGAAGTAGGCCTTCTTGGTGTCGCCGCGGATGATGTTGCTCTGCAGCTTGACGGTAGACTCGTTCACTTCGGAGGGGAGGTCCTTCACGTTGAACTGCAACAGCCATTTGCCTTTGGTGGCGGCGTCGGCTTGGACGCCTTGGTCCGCTTTCTCGGCCTTGGTGAGGTCGAGCGAGCTTTCGATCTTGGTCTTGCTCAGATCCATGGCGTCTTCGTCGAAGACGTTCTGGACCTTGTTCTGGACGAGGTCGCGGAAGTGGGCGTTGAGACCGAGAGTGATGCCGGCCACGGCACCGATGGCGAGGACGCCACCCATGATGCCAAGGCCGATTGCTAAGGTTTTCTTCATGGTTTGATTGTTTGCCTTTCTCATTGTGTCGTCTGCAGGTTCACGTCGATGAACCATTTGACGGTGGAGCTGTCGTACCTAGGGGAGTAGATGCGAAGCTTCAGGTGGTAGCCGCCGACGATGGGCGGTTCCTTCTTCAGGGTGACGAAGACCGGGATCCCAGAGCGGATGTAGGCCTGCTTTCCGGAGTTGGCGATGGTTTCCGCGCCGTTGATGGTGGTGCGGAACTCGAGCCAATCGACCATCGTGTCGTCGCTTGGACAGCAAATCACTAGGTCCTTGTCGTAGTAGGCGTCTTCGTCGCTCCAGGTGTCGCAGGTCAGCGTCGCGGTGAATGAGGATCGCGGCATCTGGCTGGCTCCCGTTTGGACCGATAGGTTGATGACGCTTCGGTCCGCGAAGATGTAGGGTGTGTCCTCGAGCTGAGGATTCAGCGAGACAGAGCTCGACGTGCTTCGAGAATCCGATGCGCTCTGGCTGCTGGTGGATGATGTTTGCGCCTGATGCTCGCTTTGGCTCTGGGCCGAGGTCGGGGCTTCGGTCGAGGATTGAGCGGCTTTTTGCGAGGATTCTTGGGTATTTCCGGCTTGGTTTGCGTTCCTTGCCAGGGCTACCGAGATCCCCGTTAAGCCGCCTAACGCCAATAGCGAGGTCAGCGCGATGAGGATTCCCCCTGTGGTTTTGTTCATTTGGACATCCTCCTTTCTGGGGCGGGAGGCGATGAACAAGCGTCTCCCTATATTCCTAATAAACTTTGCCTGGGCGATGGGCCGGTCCGGGAACGGCGTTGCTAATGAAGCATGTGGCGTCTTTGCCCTATTTGTTTTCCGGCTTCATCGGCCCATGTCCCTAGGCGAGCTTAGAAGGGGATTTCGTCCTCTTTCTTTTTCTTCTTGGCCTTGACGTCTTCGGCGTTAGCGGCAGGGGCGACCGCGTTGCCGTCTTCGATGGACTCGACTTCCTCTTCCTGTTTGCCAGGGAGGCGTTCGATGGGTTTGAACGCGGCCAGGGATCCGTTCTTGATGCCCATCTTGAGGACGGGGAGGAACTGCGCCTTGGTGATGTCGAAGGTCCACTTGACGTCTTCGGTGACGTAGATGTCCAAGCGGTAGGAACTGTGTTCCGGGCGGCCGTCTTTGGCGGGCCATTTCGTCTCGATGATGCGGACGTGGGCTCTGACGTTGAACTGGTCGCTGATGTACTGCTTGCCCGAGAAGTAGTGGAGGAGGGCGTAATCGTCGTTGGTGATGTTCATGCGGAAGCTGGTGAGGCGGTCGAAGCGGAGGATCGCCTGGAAGCTTTCGCGGCGGACGTTGTTGGTTTTGGAGGTGATGGTGGATTTGGTGACCTCGAGGTCGCATAGCGGCATCGCGTCGATCTCTTCCTTGGTGATGTAGTTGATGAGATTGAGGTTCATGTGTTCCTTTCTTTGGTTTTTGATATACGTCCCTCGGCAATTTGTATGGCCCGGCCAAGGGAGACGGGCCTAATTAGGAGAGGATGTCTTGTCTTTCGTCCAACCTCCTTCCCTCGGCGATGTAGTAGCTATATGCGGCCCACATGCCTTTATAGAATTCCATCTTGGCGACGTCTTTCCGGTCGCGTGCCTTGAGCATCTTGAAGAAGCTTTTCCCGACCCTCCCTCTATATAGTTTCAGGGCGGACTTCTTGGGGAGAAGGTGATCCAGGCTCGCGATCGCTTTGTTCGCCTTGCGGACTCCGGATGCGTAATCGTTGTTGGTCATGGGGGATTCCTGCTTGATTTCGAGAGCCACCTAGCGGGCGAGGAGTTAACGAACCCTGGGACGCCAGGCTACCTAGGAAGACCTGGAATCTTGGTTCCGTCCGGTTAGGTGGCTCTGGCATAAGTTTTGATGATGTGCTCCCTAGGAATAGGGTCAGGTATGAAAAAAGCCGCTTTCTTTCGATTGCGGCTAGGTGAATTTGATGGATGGGGGTCGGATTTAGAACCGATGGGTGGTCGGAATTAGAACTGATTTAATGATGATCCCTTCCTTTCTGACGATACGGAAGGGGATTTTCCTTCGATAAATCGATACGGAAAATCACAAAATAAGAATTGCCTCCTTAGTCGCAAATAAACCAAATTTCTTTAGAAAAAATTCCTATAACACTATAATTTTGACATGACTGTACTTTCTTTATTTAGCGGCGCCGGAGGCTTAGATCTCGGTTTCAAGCAAGCCGGCCACAAAATATTGTGGGCCAACGATATCGACAGTTACGCCGTGGAAACTTACAAGAAGAATATTGGTAATCACATAATTAAAGCGGACATAAAAGAAATCGATATAGATTCATTGCCAAAAACCGACATCGTAATCGGCGGTTTCCCCTGTCAAGGCTTCTCCCAAGCTAATAGATTTAGAAATATTGAAGATGAGAGAAACCATCTTTATAAATTCTTTTACCTAACCATTTCCAAAAAACAGCCAAAGTTTTTTGTCGCGGAAAACGTAAAGGGAATACTAAGTTTAGCCAAAGGCAAGATAATTAAGCAAATAGAACAAGACTTCGCAGATGCAGGATACGTGGTTTCGGTTAACGTGGTAAATATGGCAGATTATGGCGTCCCTGAAACCAGGCAAAGAGTAATAATACTTGGTCAGCAAAAACAATTCGGCCCTAGCATGATAATTGGTTTGCCTCCAAAGACAAACAGCAAAGATGGCAAACTATTGCCAAAATGGAGAACAATAAAAGAAGCTATAGATCGCTATCCTGATCCTGATTCTGAAAATGAATATTTAAACCATATTTATTCAAAATATAAAGTCATAGTAAGAGACTATACTGCTCATAGGAAAACAGACCCAAATAAACCAAGTCCTACAATTTTAGCAAGAGGAAATGGTGGCGGTGGAGTATGCGCAATTCCACACTACAATGGCAAAAGGAGACTTACCATTCGCGAAAGCGCAGCTATTCAAACTTTCCCAGATGATTTCGAGTTTTATGGACCGATGGGCTCATGCTATAGACAGATTGGAAATGCCGTGCCTCCCCTCTTCGCTTTTCAATTAGCAAAATGTTTCACAGAGTTAGAAAATGAAAGTAGTATCTCTATTTAGCGGCGCAGGCGGCTTAGACTTAGGCTTCGTTCTTGCTGGACATAAGATTGTTTGGGCAAACGATTTGTATGAAGACGCAGTAAAAACGTATAGGCAAAATCTCGGCAATCATATAATTTGCCAAGACATTACAAAAATCCAAACAAATGAAATTCCTGATTGCGATATTGTAATCGGCGGTTTCCCTTGCCAAGGCTTTTCGGTGGCTAACACTACTAGGCATGTCTCTGACGAAAGAAACGTGCTCTATAAACAATTGATTCGCGTAATAAAAGACAAACAACCAAAATATTTTTTAGCCGAAAACGTAAAAGGAATATTAAGCATTGGAAAAGGCGAGGTATTCAAAAAAATCATCACAGATTTTGCAGAGCTAGGCTACACAGTAAATTATAAATTACTTAATGCCGCAGATTATGGTGTGCCTCAAACAAGACTACGCGTAATTATCGTAGGAGTTAGAAAAGACTTAGGGCGTAGCTTTATTTTTCCTGAACCTACGCACTCTAAAAACGAAACAGGACAACTTCCCAAATGGGTTTCAGTATCAGATGCCTTGTCAGGAATACCAGATCCAGACAAGCCCAACAAACTTCCAAATCACACCTACTCAAAATATAAACTGAATTTCAATGGTTATATAGGCCATAGGCCATTAGACCCAAACAAGCCAGCACCAACAGTAACGGCAAGAGGGGATAACAAAGGTGGAGTGGTTATACTTCCACACCCGAACGGGCTAAGAAGAATGACTTGTCGCGAACTGGCAACGATTCAGAGCTTTCCATTAAATTATGTTTTTTTCGGCCCAAGTTCTTCGGTTTACAGGCAAATAGGAAATGCTGTCCCGCCTTTATTGGCTAAAATTATTGCGCTGCAATTTTATTTGTTGGAGGACCAAAGTAAATGATTCCAATCAAACCTTTTCCGAGTTACAAATGGCGATGGGCGTCTTACCAGCCAACAGAAAGTTTAAATGACCCAGTTATTCTGCTTGGCGTGTTAGGCAGAATGCGAAAATTGGAGCAACTTCCACAACGTCCTTCATATAATTCGCCGGCATTTGCCGCTGAAATGGCAGATTTATCAAAAGAACTTCAGAAGGCAAATATAACCGTTAACCTGGGCGGAAGAACTGGAAGCAGAAACTTGATTAGGAATTCCGGGCAATATTGGAGGGCGTTAGGCCTTCTTGCTCCATCAAACCATGCTGGAACAATTGCTTTATCAAATTTTGGCAGGAAAGTCGCAGACAGAGAAATATCTCAGTCGCAGTTCGCGGCTATTTGCATACAAACGTTAACGCTGCCGAACCCTTATATACAAACTCCAGAAGAGTGCGATTTATGGTTGCGCCACGGCATTAATCTCCAGCCACTGAAATTAATATTGAAAATCCTAATTGCCATAAACGAAAGCTACCAAAACGAGTCTTTTATGACCCCTTATGAATTAACCCATATAGTAATTCCGTTGGCGGGAGTCATGGCACCTCTAGAAGAATATGTAAAATGCCTCCTAGATTATCGTTCCGGGGTGTTAGACATAAGAAATTGGCCGAACTGTATACCGGGAGCAAATGACCATAGACTTGCGAGAGAATTCCTTCTCTTTTTGAAAAACTATGGATATCTTAATGAAATAAAACCATCTTCCAAAGATCAATCGAAATACTACATTAACACGCTGATCATTGGCGAAATAAAAGAAATAGTTGAATCACCAATAACTTCTTTGGAAGAAGCAATAGGCTCTTCTCTGCTAGATGAAGTTTCAGCGGACCTTGAGGCAAAGAGAATAGCGCAAAGCACCCAAAATAGACCAAATCAAGCAAGGTTTAGGAGAGATGTCCTAAATGCTTGCCCACGTTGCATAATCACTAATGTTGAGATGCATGAGGTATTGCAAGCGGCACATATAAAGCCCTACGCTTACAGCGGAGCCGACATAGCTGCGAATGGCTTTGCGATGAGAACCGATATACATATCCTTTTCGATTCTGGAAATTTAAGAATTTCTCCATCGGGGAAAATTGAATTATCCTCAAAAGCTAGGATGAATTATGGAGCTTCAATTCCCCCGCAAATCGTTATACCTAACTACGTGGATAAGAAAAACTTAGAGTGGCGCTGGAACAACTACCACGGCTATTAATTATGGTTCATCTTCTAAAACCAAATTAATTATCAGAGACAGTTTATTAATAATTCCGGTGACCAGCGCATTCCCCATCATAAAATACCTGCGTTTTAAAGGCATCCCGGTATCTGTCCAGTTATCAGGAAATTGGTTAATTCGCTCACACTCTACCGGTGTTAAAAACCTAAGACGTCCTTTATCCGGATCCATGATAATGTGCGTGCTCCTATTCACCGTGCCTTCTGAGGTCAACATAGTTCTTGCCGGCAAATCCAGTTCGTCATAAGGGCTCATAGCACCTTCAGTATAAAAATACTCAAAGCCATTATCGTCTGTCCTTGCAATCTTTTTACTGCCGCGCAAAAACTCAAATTTAGCTTTTTGTGAGTCATTTAAAAAGTACCTTTCATCGACATCCCTTTGGATGATTTCCCTGAGAGTAATTGGGTTTTCAGTAACGGGGGACAGCTTTACTGTATGGACGCCTCCATTAATCATGAATCCGGAATTGCAAAAAGCGGCATGGAACTTATCAGAAACCTCGACAAGGTCTGAATAGCCTTGCTTAACATTAATATGACTAATGTCAGAACTGGAAATCTGATTTACTGGAAAACATTTCGCAAAAATGCCTTCTTTTTCAAAAATATCGGAAAATGCAAGCTTAGAAAACCTCTTGTAATAAACAGTGTCGTTACGGAAGGCGAAAATAAAGGTTCTTCTCCTTCTCTGAGGATGACCGTAATCGGCGGCGTTGATAACTCGCCATTCCATGCCATATCCAAGGTCTGCTAAACACCTGAGCATAATTCCAAAATCCCTGCCTCTTTGTTTTGCAGGAGATTTAAGCAACCTATCTACATTTTCTAGAAGTACGAAAGCGGGTTTCTTAGCTTTGAGAATGTCATTAATCTGCCACCATAGAACACCCTTTTTTCCTTCGATGCCTTTCGCCTGGCTCAAAGTGTGTGCTACCGAGTAATCCTGGCAAGGGAACCCACCACACAGAATGGAGTGGTCCGGTATAGAAGCTTTATCTATTTTGGCAATATCTACATTCGAACTAGGCTCATTTGGAAAACGCATCCTATAGCAATCATATGCATGTTGCGCAATGGTGGATGGCTCCCATTGATTTGCCCAGACAAACCTAAACGGTCCGTTTTCTAAAGCTCTGCCATCTTTATCGAAAGCCGAAATATTATTAAAGCCAACTCTGAAGCCACCGACCCCGGCAAATAGTTCAACTACAGTTTTTTCCATAACGCCACTAGTTTATATGAGAAATCCGAAATGATCCAACATTATTTTCAAATAATAATAAATTCTTTAGATAATTTATTAGATGACCGTATTTTATTAATGACACTCCACGCATGTGAAAATAATGGCTGGAAGAAATATAATTTCTTAGCAAATGAAATACGAAATCACATCACATCGCTATGCCGACATCATCTTCCAGTTATACCCATCAATCAATGATTGCTGGAAAGAAGTCAAAAAAGTACTCGACGGCATAACTGACAATGACCTTATTCACCAGCATTTGGAGATTCTGAAAGAGCAGGAAGAAACCAAGAGTTTATCGAAGGCGATTAACAAGCTTATCAAAGATAGATTAACTGACTTGCACTGGAATGCCGAAAGCCCGATTTTTGCCGATGCCGCTTATGACGGGACGGATGGAACCTGGCGATTGGATTTCGCAAAGGGTGATGTGGCAATTGAAGTGGCGTTTAACCATGGCGGTAATTGCTCTTGGAACCTTATAAAGCCGGTCTTATCAAGCGAGCTCAATCATGTCCAAAAGGCAATCCAAACTCGCGCAGGAGTCATCATCTGCGCTACAAATGACCTGAAAAGAGCCGGTGGCTTTGACGGTGCAGTAGGGTCCTATGAAAAATTTTGTGAATACCTAAAACCGTTGAACAATATTCTAACTACTCCGCTGCTTATCGTTGGCCTTCTACCACCTGATTCGTTTGAGATCGTGCAAGAAAGAAATTCCCATAACAGAAGGGTGGGTTATCCGAAAATGAAGGAGACCGGAGAAATCTTCAGAACATTAGAAGAGTATGATCCACCAGTCCCCTTTCATCTCAATATAGAAGAGTTTCTCTAAAATCCAAAAAGAGTTTCGCCTATTTTCTGTAGGCTCCTTTTCCCGTTCATAGAACGGTAGAAGAAGCAGGTCTCGAAGTACTGGCGTTCTTCTTTATCGGCGCAGAACTTTTCCTGGCCGGAAGCCAAGATGGCATTGATGACGCTCATGACGTCTCCCCCGATGAATGCGAGGAAGGCGGGGACGCTGTCATGGAACAGCTTGTTGGCTGCGATTCGCAGCTCGTTTGCGCGTTTGTTGCTAAGCATTGTTTTAATCCTCCTTAAGCTTTGTAAACGATGGCCGAGTGCTCGGCGTTTTCTGGATAGGCGCATAGCTCCTTAATGAGCTTTTCGACCTCATCGATTGCTTCATCGACATCGAATCTAAGCTCGGAATGGAAGAACTCTATTTCTTCTTTGCTGAAATCAGCTTCGAATGCGGCGCGGGTCGCTTCCATCGCGCCTTCCTCGTTCGCGAAGTATTCACCGTTGAGGATGAAGACTTTGCGGAGGATCTCCGCTACCTTGAGGATCGCGGCTTTCCTTTTTCTGCCAATCATTGATTTACCTCCTATAAAATGGTTTGCATTGGCTGTAGGAAATTTGTCCCTACACTAACCTATAGGTGCGTATTTCGCAAATTTGACAAAAAAACGCGAAAAAATTTCAATAAAAATCAAAAATGCCGATTCCATCGGGATAATTTTTTAATTCTATTTATTCACTATGTACAAATTATTGGCGTTTATAGCGAAATCGCATTCTATTGGTTGGAAAAAGACATGACATCCAAACGATAGGTACCGTTACGATTGCACAAGTATAAAAAATCTTAACGTAGTTAATTTCTGTCAATACTTTAAATGCAAAAACTTACCCCCTACATAATATGGGCGACCATAAAGAGCGTGGCGAGGGACAAGCCCTATGACCCACCGGCAACCTGCCGTATCGGCAAGGTGCCAAAGCTTGAGCGATGGGCCTATTAATGCGTATATGGCTCATCGGACTATGCGGTGGGCCTTATTTCGTCCCCGCGCTCCGATGGATGCAACAAAGGAGGAAACGGAATGTACGAAGAAGTTGATGACGGCGAGGAAATCATGGTCGAGGAGAAGGGGCTCGCGTACCAACCTGCGGTATTTGAGGAGAGCCTGCCGCAGAAATGCGAGCGCAACGCGACCTACGAGATGATTCTTCCGCGCAAATGCGAGGATGACGAAGATGCCCTAAGCGCCGTCATCGGCCATAAGGCCCAGAAGGACGAGCTGCTCTTGGTCATGAATTGGTTCCGCCGCTCCAAGGAATTCAAGTCCAGAGGGGTGTCCATCCCCAAAGGCGTCATCCTCTTCGGCGATCCCGGGAACGGTAAGTCGCTCCTCATCAGGGAACTCGTCCGTTGCTGCGATGCGACCGTGTTTATCTTCCGCGGCGACGGAAGCAACGTCGTCGAGGGCATCGTCGAGACGTTCGATAAAGCCAAAGAAGTGGGGCACGCCGTCATCGTCATCGACGAGCTCGACCTCTTAATCAACAGGGAAAGGCGCGTCGTGAGGGCGTTGCAGGAATGTCTCGACGGCGTCGAGTCGAATGACGACGTCCTCGTCATCTCCGCGACCAACAACATCGCCGATATCCCTAATCCTCTGCTCCGCCCTGGCAGGTTGGACAAGATTATCGATATCCCCGACCCCACGGGGGAGGAGGCCTTGGAGCTGCTTAAAAAGCACCTCCGCGAATTCGGGGAGACGATGGCTGACGAAATGGACGACGACGAGGTCGCGCTGTCGCTTAGCGGCATCTCCTGCGCCGGCGTCAAGTCGGTGGTGAACGACTTAGTATTGCGCCATGGCTTCGATGGCATCACCGAGGAAATGCTCGACGAATCCATCTACTCCGCGACCGACAGGGTCAAAAGGCCGGAGAGGAAGGGCAACCTCGAGGTGGCCGTCCACGAGGCGGGGCACGCGGTCATGGCGAATTCCTTCCCCGAGTTCTTCCAGGTGAACCGCCTTTCCATCGCTGGGGCAAGTGGAAGGTTCCACGCCAAGGAGGTGGAGGAGGGGTTCTGGCCCTACGAGAAGGTCATCGCCGACATCAAGGTGTCGATGGCCGGTCTCATCGCGCAGAAGTTGCTCTTTGGCCGTGGATCCAGGGGGTGCGACCGCGATTTGCAGCTCGCCAGGAGCCAGGCCTACAACCTCTTTGACGTCGTCGGCTATTCCTCCTGCTGGGAGACGCTTCCGCCGGCGGATCGAAGCGAGACGCGGGAGGAGACTCAGACGAAGAGGCGGAGGATGGAGCGGAAAATCGAGAGGCTGCTGAGACGCTGCGAAAGGCAGACCTTCCGTTACATCAAACGGCATAAGGAACAAATCCTTTCTTTGGGTAGACTCCTTTACGAAAAGAAACGCCTGAAGTCGTCAGAGATTCTCTCTTGCATCGAGGATGATTTCCGGGCACATAATCCAAAAAACAATGCGGTTTTGCACGTGAAAACGGCGTTAATCGCAGATAACTAATCGAAAAGGAAAGCACATGATGGATAAAGAGAAAATGGCGAAAATCCAAAGCACCGGACTTCTGGACGTGGCGGCCGAGTGGGCTAAATCGGAAAGGTTCGTCGGTGTCGGCGACATCCAAAGGAACTTCTCGGTGGGCTACGAGACCGCGCTTTGCGTCTTAGCTTGGCTCATTGACGAGAAGCTTGTCGAAGAGGAACCAACCTATAACTGCGGGCATCGCGTAATCGCTAGTTCGCTAGGAATTAATGTTTTCCTCTTGGATCATAACCCCGAGATGGTCTCGGCTTGGGGAAAGAGGTTCCGCGCTCATCGCGAAGTCAAAGTGGTGGAAGGCGAGTTCGCTGCCTTTATGGACTCTCACGACGTGGAAGCCATCGTTAGTCCCGCGAATTCCTTTGGACAGATGGACGGCGGCTATGACTTAGCCATCATCGATTATTTTGGGAACGGCCTCCAGAAGGCGGTGCAGCGGATGATTGCTGAGGAGCTCTATGGCGAGCAGCCCGTCGGTACGAGCGTGATAGTGGATATCCCGGGCACTGCGAAGAAGCTGATTCATACGCCGACGATGCGCGTACCAGGGCCAATCAAGGATCCGCTGGTCCTCTACCAGTGCATGAGGACGGCGTTGATGGCGGCCATCAAAGAAAAGGCTAGAAGCATCGTCATCCCGGCTTTTGGCGCCTGCTGTGGCAAGATTCCGCCCGAGACCGTGGCGGAGATGATGGGCAGGGGGTATGAGCAGATTCTGCGCGCCCATGTCATGCCTTGATGATAATTGGAAAACGGTAGCGCAATGGAGCGATTAGAAAGGATAACTTGATGAATCTTTTGGAAGAGAAATGCGTTGTTGTCGCGGAAAAAACCGAACTCGTTGAAGCGTGCAAAAGGTATCGGATCTTCGATGAGGCTATCGAAGCCGAGAACTTAGGCCCCGATGCTTCAAAAGTGTGCCCGTACATCGTCTCCGAAGAAGGGGTGCGGGAAGCCGGGAAAGATTGCCTAAAAGGGCTGACCGTTTTCAAATCTTTATACGTATTCCGGCTTTATTTATTCAAAAAGGCTCTCTTTCGCGGCAGAATCGTGGTCCACAAGAGGACATATCGAAGTTATTTGAAGGCCATCCGTCTCTTAAAAAAGCTAGATATCAAAACAATTAAAGACCGCACGTATTTCCAGGAAGCGCATTGTTTTTATGTCTCGGGCAACAGATTCAAGGAATTAGACCCTTTCGGCTGCAAAGTAATTGTTTCAATGACTAAGGGAATCCAATTTAATACTGATGAGCTTGTTCGCGCTTTGAAGACCTTAATCAAAGACAAAAATAAGTATCTTTCGAAGATCGTAGACCCGTAATTATCTGCTACACGACGAAGCGTTTTATTGACCGGCAGGAAAAATCGAGGAGCTGCTCCCCACCCACGGACACCACCCTCCGAGAAGCGATTCTCGGTTACTTAGTAGATTCGAGCAGCGCGTCTATGAGCTTCGATTTGTCCAGACGTTCCAAAACGTGCCGGGCAGCGGCTTCGTCTGCGTCGTATTCCCTGCCGACAAGGTAGTCCATGGTAACGTCGAAGAGGTCGGCCAACTTGATCATGTCGGCGATCGTCGGCTCATAGATCCCGTTTTCCCAGTTCATGACGGTGACGGCCGTGGTCCCTAGTTCTTTGGCGACTTGCTTTTGTGTCAGCCCTTTCTTATCGCGCAGTTCCTTAATTCTCATCGTATTTGCCTCATGGATTAAGTAAAAGCGCGAATGGCGAGGCTTAAGAAATCAAATTAAGTTCCCCTTAATTTTGTCGAAATAAAATTAAGGCTACCTTTATTTTCTTGTTGATAATTAAGCGTTCCTTAACCAATAATGTGCGCGGGAGGTGAAAAGAAAAGGCCAGGCACGAATGCCCAGCCCTAAGCTTATTTGCGGTTGAATTCGCTGACTCTCTTGAAGCCTGGGTAGACCCTGCAGACGGAGAAGCAGTTGTCGGGTAGGAACATGCCATAGCGGTCGCGAGTGCGGCTGAAGCGGCAATAGACCCAGTATTGTTTGGTCTCGTCGAGTTTGATGAGGTAACGGACCCTGGAGTCTTGGTCGGTTGCACAGTGGCCGGTTTCCGAGATCGTGACCTTCAGCATGTTCTCGAGTCGGTGGTAGGCGGCGGAGTCGAGGGTGAATTGCTTCATTCTCGTTTCCCCCTGGGTATTCGCGGCTCGAGGTGGACGACGAAGGATTTGACCGGTTTGCGCCGTAGGAGGACTTCGAAGAGGTAGTCTCTGCCCTCTTTGCGGATTTCGTAGAACGCGGATCCCTTTCTGCGGACGGGATGGAAGTCTTCATCCAGGCGAAGGGAGCCGTGTTCTAAGAATTCTTTGTAAAGCAGGACGGGGAGAGAGACGATCGGCATGTAATTGTCCTCTTGTGCGCAGGGGACGCCGGCTAATTTGAAGACGAACGCCTCGAGGATGGCGTAGTGGTTGCTCTCGGCCATCCAGGGAGGTATGACGACCCGGGCGATGTCGATGCCTGGTTCGCTGTTCTCTGCGGGGATGACTTTGGCGAAAGGCCATTTGGTTCTGGGGTTGAGCTCGAATTCGACGTACTTGAGTCCATATTTGAAAACCATGTGGCCGAAGCGGACGGTGAAGTCCCCTTGGCTGCGGCAAGACATGGCCATGATGCGATGGACCAATTCCGCGTTAAGCTTGTTTCTTTGGTTGCGATTGCGTCGTTGTAACATAAGTCCTTGCGTGTTGCCTTACCATCGCAGCGGCTTCCCGGTTTCTAGGACCAGGATCTTGACCGGCTGGAAGAATAAGGCGTCGTGGCAGGGGTTTACGCAGTAGTGGTAGGGACCGCTTCCCTTGTCGATGATCCAGATGTAGAACGGTTCGGATTCGCCAATGATTTGGAGGGCTCCGTCGAGCTTAACTTGACGGTTCTTCACAAGTATGTCCGTAACCGATTGCCTCAGGGCGAGTTCGGGGTAGAATTTGGTCGCTATCGCGCTGCTGCCAAAAGCCATCTGAGCGAGCCGTCGGAATTCGTTGTACTCGAATATCGATGGGGTGCTCCACTGGAAGGTATAGACCTCTTTGTTATAGGTAGAATGCTTCTGATGAGTGAGCTGCCCTTGCCATAACCGATTGTTGGTAAGGCAGAAGAGCACGCTTCGCTGGCCTTTGGTGAGGATCGGCCTGCCGTGATCCTCGGTGTAGATGAGGCCGAGCTCATCGCCTAGACGCCTGACTTGCATCTGGTAAATGATCTCGAACTCTCTACTGACGTCGTAGATGTTGCTGGTGTTGTAGTTGATTCGGTAATCACCTCCTTCTGCCCATAAGTTTCACAGCACTTCTGAGGCAGGGTAGGGTTAAGTACGACATACGCGGGATCTTATGTAATAAGGCGGCATCGTAATGACTGTAAATTGGTCGTCTACGGTACCGCGTATCAGTCGGTTTCAGTACCATATATGTTTGGGAGCCTATCTGGCGATACGGCTCCACAATCGTCCCTATCTGACGATACGGGCCGAAAAACAACGGGGGAATTATACCTATTAGGAATAAAATAGAAACAATTATTTCTTAAAAAGTGTAATATTATAGAATTTAAGGAGAAAGCCAATGGAGATCTTGGGAACGATCGGGGGCAGACTACGGAAGATACGGATGGACAAGGGAATGACGCAGCAGGAGCTGGCATCCCGTTTGGACGTTATGCAAAGCCACATAACGCGGATCGAATCAGGAAAAAGATTGCCAAGTTTAGAAATTATCCTTAAATATGCGTTGATTTTTAGGGTTTCTTTGGATTTCATCTTCGGGCTTACCAGTGAGGATAACCGCCACATAAACGACAAAGAATTCGTTGAAAACACGAACAAGCTTTCCCAGCTCTACCTTCCCTGTCCTGAGAAGATCGTTTCCGGGATGGACCTCGAAGACTTCATCAGGAAAGAGATTGCCAAACAACTGAACAAGAAATAAAACCGCTTCTCAAAATATTCCTATTAGGCATATTCCTATGGTATAATCCAACCGAGGGTGTAAAAACCCAGGACCGACCATAGGAGTTTTTTATGAAACGTGGTGTGATATACGCTCGCTACTCATGCGACAAGCAATCCGACAACTCGACCAAAGCCCAGATCCGTGAATGCGAAGCCTGGGCAAAGAATAATGGAATCAAGATAGTGGACCATTATCTTGATGAGGCCATTTCCGGCAGAACGGACAAAAGGCCCGGCTTTCAAAAGATGATTAAAGACGCGAAGGCACAGCTTTTCGACTGCATCATCGTCTGGAAAGGCGACCGCTTTTCTCGTTCGCGTGCGGACGCGGCGAAATATAAGACCATGCTCAAACATTTGGGTATTCGCGTTTTATCCGCGACCGAGGCGAACCTGGAAGGACCGGAAGCTGTATTAATGGACGGCATCAACGAGTCCTTCGCGGAATACTACTCTGTGGAGCTTTCCGCAAAGGTTACCAGGGGCATGAAACAAAACATCATCGATGGCAAATTCAATGGTGGCCCCATTGCTTTTGGTTACATCCTGAATAAAGAAACCCGCAGGATGGAAATTGATCCAGACAAAGCTGAAGTAGTGCGTCAAATCTTCTCTCAATATGTCTACGAGGGTATGAATCCAAACCAAATCCAGAAATATTGGGAGGCCCGCGGCTATAAGCTTCCCAGTAGAACCGCTGTCATGAAATTTCTCCGCAACGAAAAATACATCGGCATTTGGCGTTACCAAGATGTCGTTAATAAAACTTGCTATCCTCCGATTGTCGATGAAGAGCTTTTCCACCAGGCCCAGGAGAAAATAAAAGAGAACTACACATTAGGCTCGCGCCATAAAAAACCTAACGAGCCCTTCCTTCTTTTAGGCAAAGCTTACTGCGGGAACTGCAACACCCTATTCATTGCGAAGTCCGGAACGGCTAGAAGCGGGCAACAAATCAGGTACTATACTTGCCCGAACCACCATAAAGGCGGATGCTCGATAAAGGGGATTAAGAAAGAGGATCTCGAGGAGACTGTCATGAATACAGTCGTTCAAATTATTAAAGACGGTAATGAAAGAAAAAAGATGATCCAAACCATTCTTGATTTGCAAAAAGAGACCAGTCCTCAACTCGGAAAGCTCGAGGTGAAGATAGCGTCAAAAACAACACAAATTGACAATCTCACTACCGCCATCGCGATGGGCGGAAACATTCCGGAACTTGTTGCCATGATTAATAAATGCAAGCAGGAGAAGGACGAGCTTGAAGCGAACTACATCCACGAACAAAAAAAGGCTCGTGTGTTAACCAGCGAGCAGCTTGAATTGTTCTTCGACAACTTAGCGGAAGTTGACATCACTGATGTCCGCAAAAGAATGTTCCTGGTCTCCGCTTTCGTCAATTCCGTCATCGTTCATGACGAAGGATTAACCGAGATATTGATGAATTATCGCGGTGACAACGGGGTTTTCTTGAAATCCTCTGTGGTTCGCCTGCAGGCAACCGAGGTCCACCATTGTCCACGATTAACGAACCCATATCTCGTTAACCAATACGTGATTGGAGTTCGTTGTTCCACCAAGGATGGCCAAGTGCTTCCTTGGATAGATCGATAAACCGCCTTCGGGTGGTTTTTTCGTTGGTCGTCGGTTCGAGCCCTATAGAAATATAAAACCCCAGTCTAAATTTTTACTGGGGATTTAGGACTTTATTAAGAACCGCCTCTTTTCTTCGGGACTTAATTCTGCTGCGGAAATGCCTTTTGATTTTGCGTAGCGAATCATTCCAAGGTAATCATAGGCCCTTTCTTGGTAGTCATTTATGTTTGGGGGGCACGGATGTTTTTTTATGAATTCCCTATAAGCTTGCTCTTGTCCACTCATAGTCATATTCCTCCGTAATCTTTGCACCATCATCTGGTGGGATGTAAAACTGGTAAGGGTGCAATGCGCCAACGTGCTCAGCGCCAAATGCAGATTGATAATGCTTCAGTAATTCTTCGTTCGCGGCAAACCCGTGCATTGCCCCACCGTAGCCCCATTCTATGGATTTTGATGCGGCAATAGCGAACAAATGTCCGCCGACGCCATAATAACGTGGCTTGTCGACAAGCAGCTTATTGTTCTCAGGCGCAGTTACCATCCAAGCGATGAATGCCGCTTTGGATTGCTCGTCTTTTTGCAAAGCAACTAGCCCTTGGACACCTGCGGTGCCTTTAAGTACCAAGGCATAAATTTCATAATCTTCCGACAATTCATCCCATTTCACATACCAATGGTTTTCGGGATTAAACTTCGAAAGGAAGCTCTTGCGAACGACTGCGACGGCTTCTGTTTGGACTAATTCCAAGGTAATTGAATCCCTTAAACAAGGCGTGAATTCGTCAATAAACACGTAAATCATTGCAAGCTCCCTTCTTGCTTATATTCTATCATATGCTGCTTTTTGAGACCATTCCGCCATGATGGGACAGCTCGGACTGAATGCATAGGAAAAGGGAGAATATGTCGAAAGGGCGGTCCACCATGTCCACGATTAACGAACCCGTATCTCGTTAACCAATACGTGATTGGAGTTCGCTGTTCCACCAAGGATGGCCAAGCGCTTCCTTGGATGGATCGATAAGCCGCTTTCGGGTGGTTTTTCGTTGATGTGCCATAAAAGCGCATTACCTTTCCTTATTATATTTTTCACGCGCACGAGCTCGAACCATCGGATTTTCGCTGCGATATCCGGATTTTCGCTTTCCATTGACAGTATTCCTTAGAAAATGGGGGCTTGTATATATATATATATATATAGGTAGACTAAAGAGCCGTAGGGGTAATCCTCGGCCTATTTTTG
>JAFVCC010000082.1 GCA_017479485.1 Bacilli bacterium | reverse complement strand
ATCTTGACCGCGTCATTCATGATATGCAGCGGCAGGGGCTCCCTGAGCCGATACTCGTCGGTATCGATTCCCCTAAGGATGAGCTACAACGCTCCAACGAATTGAACCCACCCTATTCCATCCGTAAGAAGGTTCAACGAAATGGTGGGCCGAACCATCCGATTGGTAACCAGTTCCTTGATTATATTGTTAAAGAACTGAAGCCCTTAATTGATGCGACTTTTTCTACGGATACCCGAAAAGACGCTACAGGTATCGGCGGTGCCTCTATGGGTGGCATCATGGCTTGGTATGGCTTTCTCGCTTATCCGAATGTATTTGGATTCTCTCTATGTTTCTCTGCGCCGTTCTTCTTCTATTCCAAGCGGGATTTGCGGCGAATTTTGAAACTTCATAACCCTTTGCCGCGCACCCATGGAAAGATCTTTTTCTATGTCGGTGGCGTTGATTTCGAAGCTCAGTTCACCCATGGCGTCGTCTATATGGTGAACCAATTGGGTTTGCGCGGATTCGAGAGCGATCGAAAATGCTTCTGGGTCGACCTTTACGGTAAACACCACGAAGATTACTGGAGTAAATACTCCAAATATGCCCTTCGATTCTGGCTTGAAGGACTCAAATAACAAGCAAAGCCGCAAGGAATGAACCCTGCGGCTTTTTCTTTCAACTGGTCGGAACGTCGGGATTTGAACCCGAGACCCCTACCACCCCAAGGTAGTGCACTACCAAGCTGTGCTACGTCCCGGCAAGGGGAATTATACTCGACTCGATACTCTTTGCCATACTTTTTATGCCTCCTTTGGCGGATCGAACTCCTTTGAAATAGAAAAGAAGCGGTTTTTGCGGTGGATTTCCTTGTTATTTCGCTGATTCGAATTTCCGAAAAAGATGGCGCGCAGAGAGTAATGAAGCATTTATTTAGGCAATTTAGGACTTTGTCCTATATAATGCTCTCGCTATGGAAATGGAAAAGAACTCTCGTAATTACATCATCGTCAAAGGCGCGAAGGAAAATAACCTCAAGAACATTGATTGCTGCGTCCCTAAAAACTCGCTTACGGTCTTTACCGGCGTATCGGGCTCAGGCAAATCGACTCTTGCTTTCGACACTATTTTCGCGGAAGGCCAGCGCCGATACGTAGAATCCCTTTCCTCCTACGCCCGACAGTTCCTCGGCGGCTTTGAAAAACCCGACGTTGAAACCATCGAAGGTTTAAGCCCTGCGATTTCCATCGATCAAAAATCCACCTCTCATAACCCCCGTTCTTCCGTGGGCACGGTAACGGAGATCTACGACTATCTCCGCTTGCTCTTCGCCCGAATCGGTGTGCCTTATTGCCCGAATCACCATCATCCGATTGAAGCTTATTCTCCCGTGGCGATGACCAATGCCATCCTCCAATACGAGGCCGGAAGCAAAATCCAGATTCTCGCGCCCATCGTCAAAAACGAAAAGGGCACCCATGCGGAAACGTTAGCCAAGATCAAGAAGCAGGGGTTCACCCGCGTTCGCATCGATGGGGCGTTCTGCCTGATTGAAGAGGCGCCAGAATTAGAAAAGAACAAGCGTCATGATATCGAAGTAGTCGTCGACCGTCTCGTCATCAAAGAAGGGCTCCGTTCTCGCGTGAATGAGGACGTGGAACTTGCGCTGGATTTAGGGCATGGCTATTTGATTATCTTCTCCGAGAAAGGCGAGCGCCTCTTGTCGCAGCACCATAGTTGCCCCGACTGCGGCTTTGCGGTCCCTCATCTAGAGCCGCGCCTATTCTCGTTTAATGCTCCCTTAGGCTGCTGCCCTGATTGCAAAGGCTTAGGCATCAAACGTGAAGTGGCGATCGACTTGCTGATTCCTGAACCCGAGAAATCCATCCGCGACGGATGCATCCGTTATTTGTCCAACATCGTTGGGACGACCAACCTCGAATGGAAGGAATTCGAGTACCTCTGCAAACTCTATGACGTCGATCTTGATACCCCATGGAATAAATTGCCTAAATCCAAGCAGGAAATTGTGCTTTTTGGTTCCCCAGAAGTGGTGAAATATACCCTTACTTCCGTATCGGGAAACAAAATGAACCGCACCCAGCAAATCGAGGGAATCAAGACCCGCATCGAGCGTCTCTACCGCGAGACGAGCTCCGACTGGATGCGCACTTATTACGAGACTTTTATGAGGGATTCTACCTGCGCGACCTGTGGTGGAGCGAGGCTTAATCAAGCGGCTTTATCGGTAAAAGTCGCGGGATTAAATATCTTCGAAGCGACTTCTTTATCCCTCGATGAATTTGCGTCTTGGTTGGAGAAAGTTGATGCATCTTTAGATGAATCGGGCCATCAAATCGCCGATATGGTGTTACGGGAAATCAAATCCCGTACCCGCTTCTTGATCGATGTCGGCTTAGACTATCTCACGTTATCTCGTTACGCGATGACCCTTTCCGGCGGCGAAGCGCAGCGCATCCGCTTGGCGACGCAGATCGGTTCCCGCCTTTCGGGCGTCCTCTATGTTTTGGATGAGCCCTCCATCGGCCTTCATCAAAAAGACAACAGCGTCTTAATTGAAACTTTGAAAAAGATGCGTGACCTCGGCAATACCTTGATCGTCGTCGAACACGATGAAGACACCATGCGTAGCGCCGACTACATCGTCGATATTGGCCCTGGCGCGGGCGTCCATGGCGGGCAAGTCATCGTCCAAGGCACCGTAGAAGAAGTTATGGCGACCGAAGGTTCCATCACCGGCGATTATCTCGCGGGTAGGAAGTTCATCGCGGTTCCTGCGGTCCGCCGCAAAGGCAATGGCAAATATATTGAGATACAAGGTGCCTATTGCCATAACCTTCAAAAGGTAAACGCAAAGTTCCCCTTAGGCAAATTCGTGGTCATCACGGGTGTTTCGGGCTCGGGCAAATCGTCTCTGATCAATGAGACTCTCGTTAAAGGAATCGAGGACGCCGTCTCCAAAAAGAAGAACGTCACGCCTCCCCCTTGCAAAGCCATCAAAGGCTTAGAGAACATCGATAAGCTCATCGCCATCACCCAGGAACCCATCGGACGTACTCCGCGTTCCAACCCTGCGACCTATACGGGCGTCTTCGATGACATTCGGGCTTTGTTTGCTGAGACGGACGAAGCTCGCGCTCGCGGTTACGATAAGGGTCGTTTCTCCTTCAACGTCAGCGGTGGAAGATGCGAGAAGTGCCAGGGCGCTGGCGTCACCCGCATCCCCATGTCTTTCCTTCCCGACGTCTACGTCAAATGCGACGAATGCGAAGGCAAACGTTATAACGAAGAAACCTTATCGTGCACCTACAAGGGAAAGAACATCCATGACGTCCTTGACATGAGGGTAGAAGAAGCGTGCAAATTTTTCGAAAATCGTCCGCAAATCTACCATAAAATCAAAATGTTGGAAGATGTGGGACTCGGTTATATTAAGCTTGGCCAACCTGCGACGGAGCTCTCTGGCGGCGAAGCGCAGCGAGTGAAGCTCGCGACCGAATTGCAGCGTCGTCCTACCGGAAAAACGCTCTATGTCCTCGACGAGCCGACCACGGGTCTTCATACCGATGACGTCTCGCGTCTGATCGGTGTTCTCCAATCGATTGTCGATCATGGCGATACGGTGGTGGTCATCGAGCACAATCTCGATGTCATCAAAGTGGCTGACCACATCATTGACCTCGGTCCGCAAGGCGGCAACCGCGGTGGACGCATCATCGCCACCGGCACGCCGGAAGAAGTGGCAAAAGTCAAAGGGTCCTATACTGGAGAGTACTTGGCTCGGGTTCTCGAGGACGCGAAAAACAAAGGGCAATATCGTTAAAAGGAGTCATTATGCAAGGACTTGGATATGCATTGATTATCGCGGGCTGGATCGCCGCAATTGCGGTTGGCTTTTTGACGTATCGAAAACTTAAAGCGCACCGCAACAATAAATCGGTTGAACTCACTAAAGACGATATCCGTGGCGGGCTTTTGCTCACTGCTGTTGCCGCGCTTGCTGGCATCATCACCAATCTCGGCTATGCCTTGGCAGGCGCGTGGAGCATCGATGTAGGCCACTATTTCGCCTTGCTTCCGGGCGGGGCGTTATTCTACGCATCGGTTCATCTTTTCGTGACGACCTTCTATCTTCGTTATTGGCGGAGAGATTTGCCGGAAAAGCAGCATAAAAACGTCACC
The DNA here is from genome assembly GCA_017479485.1 of Bacilli bacterium. Lineage (GTDB taxonomy): Bacteria > Bacillota_I > Bacilli_A > RFN20 > CAG-826 > Alloenteromonas. The sequence goes on along the minus strand of JAFVCC010000082.1, from coordinate 16,261 downwards.
TGGGCGATGCTTGGCACCATCGCGATGATGATCGTTTCCTTCCTCCTTGCAGGGGAGGGGATGGGACCATATCTTTCCTATCCGCTCGTCCAAGGATTTGGCATCGGCTCCGAAGGCTTCAAATGGCTCTATCCGGGATATGGCATTCAGGGCTTACAAATCCACTGGTATGGCGTGCTTATCGTTGGCGGCGCCATCCTGGCTTATAAGATTTCGGACCATGAGTTCTATAAGAAATATGGCCGCCATGGCATTTTGGATACCTGCTTCTTAGTCTGTTTCCCTGCCGGCATCATCGGCGCGAGGATCTGGTATGTCGTGGGCAACTGGAATGGCGACGTCGGTGGCATCACTCCCTTCGCAGAACGTGTTGCTAACGGCGAGTGGTGGTCCATCATCGCAGTATGGGAAGGCGGCTTAACCATCCTTGGCGGCGCCGTCGGCGGTATCTTGGGTGGCATGATCTACATGCTTCTCGCCCGTAAATATGTGGATATCCGTTTCCCCTTCGACGTGGTTGTTCCCGCCATCTTGCTTGCGCAGGCTATCGGGCGCTTTGGCAACTTCTTTAACCATGAAGTCTATGGCAATTTGACCATGATGTCGGATTGGCCTTTATTACCGACGTGGATCAAATACAACATGGCTGTTGCATGGAGTGGTGGAAACCCTGTTTTCGAGCCGATTACCAAAGTTGTCAACGGCGTTACCTACACGGGAAATATGTATGTGCCTCTATTCTTAATTGAGGCTTTGCTTAACGTCGCGGGCTATTTCATCATCACCCGCCTCATCCCCGTTTTATGGAAAAAGCATCGACCCATGGGTGCGAATTTGGGCTTTTACCTCATCTGGTATGGCACGGTACGCATCATCATGGAGCCCCTCCGCGACACCGATTACAATATGGGCACCAACGGCATGTGGTCGTTCTGGAATTCGATGGTTTACATCATTCTCGGAGTCATCGTCCTCGCCGCTTTCTTCGCGATCATGATGTACCGCGAGAAGAAGGGGCTGCCGGTGGAATATCCCAAAAGCGCGGCGATTCTTGAAGCAGCATCTTCTTCCGCCAATGCCCAGGCGAATCCAAGTGATCTTGATGCGCCGAAGCCTATCGGCAAGAAAGAGGAGAAACAAGAAGCTCCAAGCGACCTCTCTAAACCCAAGCCCATTGGGAAAAAGAAGAAAACGGACTCGGAGGAACAATAGATGGACCGTTACGATTGTTTGATCATCGGCGCAGGCATCGCGGGCATCACCGCGGGCATCTATTTAAAGCGCAGCAACCTTTCTGCCCTTGTCTTGGACAAGGATGCGCCAGGTGGAAAGCTCAACAACATTCATCGCATCGACAATTATCCGGGTACGCCCAAGATTGCGGGGCCTGAGCTCGCCATGTCCTTATATAACCAAGCCAGCGAACTCGGCGTCACCTTCGACTATGGCGCGGTGAGCGAAATCAAGAAAGTAGACGGCATCTTCGTCGTCACCACGGACATGACTTCTTATGAAGCCAAATCTATCATCGTGGCCACGGGCATCGAGAATAAGAAACTTGGCGTCCCTGGCGAAGCGGAATTCAATGGCAAAGGCGTCAGCTATTGCGCGACCTGCGACGGCAATTTCTTCAAAGGGAAACCGGTCGTGGTCTATGGTTATAAGGACCATGCAGTGGAAGACGCGATTTATCTCTCCTCTCTCGCGAGCAGCGTCCTTCTCCTCGCACCCGAGGTCCTCGAGACTACCCAAGCCCACCGCGAAGAACTTCTTGCTGCAGGAAATGTCACCTTGGTAGAAAACGCAAAACTCCTGCAAATCCTTGGTGAAAATAAAGTCAGCGGAGTACGTTATGAAACTGCTCAAGGAGAAAAAGAAGCGGAAACGGAAGCGGTTTTTCAGCTTTTTGGCGAAAAATCCTCCTCGATGTTCCTTTCTTCGCTCGGCGTGAATATGAACAAAGGATTCATCGAGGTCGACGCGAACATGAAAACGAACGTGGAAGGCCTCTATGCCGCGGGCGATGTCTTAGATAAAAAGCTCCGTCAGCTCGTCAATGCCGCGGGCGAAGCAAGCGTTGCCGCCACCAGCGCCATCTCCTACGTCCATTCGTTAAAGAAGTAATTTTATTGATGGATTTTTAGGCCCTCAAACCGCGAGGGCCTCTTTTGATACGCCGAGACCTGTGGTAATGTAATCCCATGCCGATATCCGTCCACACTATCACCATCTCATCCTTTGGATACAAACATGGCGTCCCTAACGATGCCGATATCCTCTTCGATTGCCGGGAATTGCCTAATCCCTTCTGGGAGCCTTCCCTTCGAAACCTCACGGGGAAAGATGAAGCAGTGGTCGCTTTCTTGGACGAGAAGAAAGACATCCAAGAAGCGGTGAAGAGAATGGAGTCCTATCTCGACCAATACCTCGCTTTATGGAAGCGCAACGGCAAAAGACGCGACGTCCACGTCTACCTCGGCTGCACGGGAGGTCAACACCGTTCCGTCTATCTCGCGGAGCGCATTTATCAGCGTTACGCAAATACCTATCCCTGCAGCCTTAACCACCGAGAACTATTCCGTTATCAGGAGGAACCCTATGGCCCGACCCAAGAAGACTAATGGCCTCTCCTTCGCCATGCAGGCCAAGGAAGAAATCGCCGCCCATCAGTTCCCTGCAGAATTGCAGCGCTCTTTACTCTCGGGCTTTGCGAAAACTAGTGGCTCGCTCCGCCTTACGGATTCGGGCGAAGAACTAGACCTTTCCAGCGAATCCGCAAAGGTCGCGAAGCTTTTATACCTTCTCGCGGGGAGGCGCTACGAAGGCGCGCCACACTTCGCTTATTCCCGCAGCTTTGGCCGCGGCAAAAAGACCCGTTATCATGTCCTTATTCCTCATGCAGATAAGGTTTTGGACGATTTGAAAGTGGATTTTCTTTCGGGCAAGATCAACCCCGATGTCGTGCAGGGGGATGAAGAAGCAAGCTGCTATCTTTCGGGTGCGTTTCTGGCCAGCGGCTCGGTTAATTCGCCCGTCTCGAGCAACTATCATTTGGAGATTGCCGTCAATTCCTCTTCCTACGCGAAATGGCTCAGCCATTTGATCAATAAGGTGCTCGGCCACCATTTCACTTCAAAAGTCAGCACGCGGAGAAATCAATGGATTGTTTACTTGAAACGCAGCGACCAGATTTCGGAATTCCTGGTTCTGATTGGGGCGACGGAAGCTTGCCTCAAGTTCGAGTCCGTCCGCATCGACCGCGAGGAGATTAATATCGAGAATCGCCTCATCAATCTCGATTCCGCGAATATGTCCAAAACCCTGCAAACCGGCAGGAAACAAGTCAAACAGATCCAATATCTCGTGGAGAAGTGCGGCTTTGACGTCTTTCCTAGCGACAAAGCCATCGCCTTGATGAAACTGCGCCTCGCCCATCCCGAAGCAAGCCTAGGAGAACTCGCGGAGATGCTATCGGAGGAACTTTCCTCCACCGTGAGCAAATCCAACGTGAACCATCTCTTCCGTGCTTTGGAAGACCTCTATCACGATAACGGGGGCACCGACGATGAGCAGTAAGCGTTATGTGAGCTTTGCTTTAGGAAAACGCATCGCGCACCTACGGAAGCAGAAGGGGATGTCGCAGCTAGATTTTTCCATCGAATCCGGAATTGCGAAAAGCTATCTTTCCGAACTCGAAGCGGGGAAACGTAACCCAAGCTTATTCGTCTTAGAAAAGGTCTGTATCACCCTCGGCGTCACGTTAAGCACGTTATTTGAAGGCGTCGGTCCGGTGGATGTGGGACAATATCGCCTCAAGCCGCCCTCTTTTGATGACCGAAAATAAAAATGCGCTGTTTTCTTTGCAAAACCCGCGTTAATTTGAAAAAGCCCATTGGGTCGCAGGGGCTCGTTGGGCTTTTCGTTATGGTGTGAAGTTAATCGTCAAGGGGGAAGATTGGTTGACCTTCCGCGTCGTTAAGGTTGGGGAGTGGGTCGTCGATTGAAATGAAGGAGAAATTGCCCCATTCATCTTCGTAGCTCATCCAGTAGTACCCTTCGTCGGCGTATTCCGAAGTGATCACGTAAAGGACGACGCCCCCACATTCAGTGCAAGTCGCCTTGATGATCAATGCAATTTCGCTTTCCTCCCATTGGTTAGACGTTTCCATCACGATCAAGTTTTTGTAGTTCAAAAAGTCAAAGGAACCCATGGTCATTGTGAGAAGGTCGTTTTTTCGTCGATCACGAACTTCATGCCTTCCGCTTCCATTCTGGGAAGCATTGCCTTGAATTGCTCTAAGGTCATGCCCGCTTGAGCGAGGTAATCACTGAGTTTCATCCTCGTGGAGGTGTTGGATTCTTGCCAATACGCGCCGTCATTGTTGTGAGCTTCGAAATAATTATGGTTTTCGACAATCGAGGCGATCTTGATGCTCGGCGCACTAGAGCTGGCTGCGGCAGAACTTTCGGATTCAATATGAGCGAAATAATCCAGGCGGTAGGTCTTGGCGGCGAGAATGTTCTCGATGGTCTTCGCTTTGTCGTGCGCGGGAATGACGGGGGTGGTGCTCGAAGGGGTCACGTCCGAGCTTGCGGCTGAGGCTTCCGAGGAAGCGACGCCCGCGGGACTGCTTGCAGGGGAGCTCGGAGCGACGCAAGAGGCGAGGACGAGCGATGCTAGAGCAAGGTGATGGCTAAATCCTTTCTTAACGAGGCAATGATAAAGTAAATCTAGAGAAAAGGGGCACAGCCGCGCAAGGGTTTTGCCACAGGACGAACGATCTAGTTCAATTGGGATAGCCTTGGAAAAAAGATGTCATAGCCGCCAAACATGCCCCCGCTTTTGCCAAAGACGGCAGCGCTGGCCCCATAGCCAGTGTCCGTAGAGGGGAGCCGAAACGAGTCCACATACGGAGCGAGGGCGAAGGTGGCGACGCCGTCACGGAACAAAGAAGAGATGTCCATCGCGGGCAAAATCATGAACGCGCCACCCATCTCGGAGATAATGTAATCGCCTCGATATGGGGGCAAATCCTCCGTCACGGCTTCCCCGATCGCCACGGGGCGGTAATCATAGTCGCGATCGACGCGGGCGGTGACGCGGAATTCTCCCTCGTTACTTTTCAGGCCATAACGACAATAAGAAGCGTATTGGATCAGGCGAAGCACGTCGCCGGTTTTCGCGTAAACGCAAACATAGGCGTCCAGGGTGCGGTTTTCGCTGGAAGGGCCCGTTGTCAGGAAGGTATGGCGAAAGCTCGTGGCGATGTTCCCGTTGGTCAAAAATCCAATCGTGATCTCAAACCGCTCGTCTTTTAACACAGATTGGCCCTCGGGAAGCGCGGAAGCGAGTCGCTTTCCTTCGCCGATGTAGGTAGTCAAATCAGGATTGATGTTCACGTCGGACAAAGACGCGTCCTCGGACCCTATGTGGACCAGCGCCGACGACGTCGAGGCGGAATAAAGGATGTTGCCTTCGAGCGACGCTTCCTTGCCGCTATGGGTCTTTGCCGAAATCTTAAACGTAGAAGACACGCTTTGGTCTTGCCGCAAATTCTCTATGGTTTCGTTTAGGAGGAAACCGCGTCCGTCTTGATTCAAAACCGACGAGCTCACGCGGATGGAGGCCGAAGTAACGCTCTCATCATAAGAGGAAGTAAGAAGAGCGTTTCTTGCCGCCAAGGATGGTGCGATCGCATAGTCATTCTCAAATGCCTTTTGGTCAACCTCTAACGTTGTTCCCGTTTTGGCACACCCGCAGACAAGCAACAAAGGAAACACGGCCACCAGCCATGATTTAACAGCAAACTTCATCGTTGTTTTCCTCCGCAGCACCATGATCGCCATTCTTATCTAACAACTGACAAATACAATACCTGCCTTGATGGTTTTCCAAATATGAATACCCGCATATTGAGCAGTATTTCCGATGTTTTAAGCTGTTTTTCCATTCATAATGCCACTCGTGTGCCTCGTCATAGTAGTGATTACAAAAAGAACGTCGGTACCTATGGTGGGATGGGTTTTGGTTTACCGGCACGCCAAAGGAGTGAGGCCCCGTGCATAGGCTATACCCGCATCCGCAAAAGGATCGTTGCGGAGAAGATGCAAGTAGGTTGTCAGAGTGAACGTGGCTTGCATGAAAGTCTAAAGTGGTCACTTCATATATGTATGGTTGTTGATAGAATCCTTTCCCAATAACGGGGTTATACCCGAGAAAAGTGTAGTTTTCATAGGCGTTCTCAATATACCCCAAGCAAACGAATGGATAACTGGCCGATTCTGTAGAAGTGAGAGTAAAAAATGATAACCAGCCGTTGTTAATGGAGTTTACAAGCGCATTAATTCCGATATCGCTAGAGTAGAGGTCACCAGAAGGCGAAGAGCCATGCACCCAATATCCCGTTCTGCTAAATGAAAGGTTAAAATCGCCCGGAGCCGCGCCGTCTGGGGTAAAACCCACGTCTATCAAATACTCGGCAAGAAACCAGAAATAATACTCATGCTGAGTCGGATATCCTTGCGGAGCCGTGTAAACAATACCGTTCGTCGTTGCAAAAGAGCTAATCCATGAAACCCAAGACGGATCAAAGTAAGAAATAACCGCACCCGGCGACTGGAAAATGGCGTTCGGCTCCCCACTAATCGAGCACGTCCAATCAACATCTTCACCCACAACGTCGTCATTAAGAAAAAAATCTAAATAGGAAAGAGTCAAAAGGAGACCAAAATCTGCGCCGTTTTGGTTAGACATATTGCTGTTATGATAGTCATACCAAAAATAGTCAGCGTTCTCGGCAAAGACAAGACCGTCCCTGTCGGCCAAAGAGCCGTTTGCCTTAGAAACGTCACAATGCGTTGAAGATTGGCCTTCCGCATCGAGGCCGCACCCCTCTAACGGATACAACTGAGAGGCAGAGTGTCCAATACTGATGGCTACCGTCTGGATAAGGGAAAGGAGCATACGTAATTTTTGACTTGAACTAAATTGTGTCAATGAAAAGAACACATAAATCTAGATATACCAGCAAATAAAGGATAGGGAATACCCAAGGCATCGGACGTTTTCAAAACAGGGATTCCGAAATCTGGCTTTTCGCCGTCCCACAGACCCTGTTGAAAAGGAATTCGATCGTCGCCCTGAGGCCGTGTTTCCTGACGTGGCTCCATCTGTACATGAAGAAATTGCCATACGCCTCCAGCTTGGAGAATTTGATTCCGTTGTGGGACTCGAAGCAATGCCTCAGGTAGGAACAGCAGTTGCTCATCAGCTTCATCTTGCGTTCGTATTCGGCATCCCCGGCGACGAACTTCACCCAATCGTCCCCGAGCGACAGCTCCCTCACGGCCCGGTTGTGGCAACTGGCGCCGTCGTGGGTGAGGAGGGATCCCGGCTCGATCCTGCCGGAAAGGCATTCCAACACCATCGCACTTCCCGGGGTGCCGAGCTTTTCGGCGAAGAGGTGGCAGAATCCCCGGCCCGAGGAATCGAAGGCGACCTCCATGTAGGCATCCTTGGCGATCCTTCCGGCGTAGGTGGTCCATACCCCGTCGACGAAGCCCGAGGCCCTGATCGGGGCGAAGCGCATCTCATCGATCCAGACGTGGCCGGAAAGCCTCGATGCCGTCGACCATTCCCCCGCCGCGTCGAGACAGCGGTCGACCCAATATTGGGCGGTCTTCATGTTGACCTCCGCGATCTCGGCGATCACCCAATCGGGGCAGTCCAGCGTTATCAGCGTCAATATCGCCCTTATCTTCGAAGGCGTCAGCTTCGAGGAGAAAAGCGACGTGTTCGAGGCGTCCGAATAGCGCCGTCCGCATTTCGGGCATCTGTAGGACCTGACTCCGTCCCTCCTCCTTCCGTCGCGCATGAGACGGGCCTTGCATTCCGGGCATCGCGGATCCCTCTTGTTCCTCTTCGAGAGCTCGGCCTTCTCGAACCTGGCCCTCTCCCTTTCCCGGCGATCCGTTTCGGATCGGAGCAGCGCCAGGGCGGCCGACAGTTCGGCGTCGCCCATGGCCGACGCGGTTTCCTCGTCCAACATGAAAATCCCTTCCAGGGGGTCGGGAGGCGTTCCGGGGAAGGGATGAATGCTAAACAACCAATCCGAAGCGCCTCCCAATCACCTTTGATTGTTTAGCGTAAGGATTACACCACATCTGCGTTGTATCCTTTATTTGCTGGTATATCTAGAATAAATCGTATTTATCTTTTGGCGTCGGGTTCCTTTTTTTGATGAGCGAACGAGATTTTCGCGCGTACGTGTTTTAATAAACCTCTTTTATGGAAAAGGCCTTTAAGGGTATACTAATCACGCAATAAAAGGAGGACATAGTTAAGTCATGTCAGTTAAAGTTGCGATTAACGGATTCGGACGCATCGGCCGTCTTGCTTTCCGTCAAATGTTTGGCGCCGAAGGATACGAAGTCGTCGCCATCAACGACCTCACGAGCCCCAAGATGCTCGCCAACCTCTTGAAGTACGACACCGCCCAAAAAGGCTATTGCGGTGTCATCGGAGAAAACCTCCACACCGTCGATTCCAGGGAACCCGTTTTTGAAGAAGACGGCAAGACCGTCAAAGTTCCTGGTGCCATCATCGTCGATGGCAAGGAAATCACCATCTATGCCGAACCCAAGGCCGTAAACCTCCCCTGGGGCAAGATCGGTGTTGATGTCGTTCTCGAGTGCACGGGCTTCTATTGCTCCAAAGAGAAATCCATGGCCCACATTGAAGCTGGCGCCAAGAAGGTCGTCATCTCCGCCCCCGCTGGCAAGGACCTCCCGACCATCGTCTACTCCGTCAACGAGAAGACCCTCACCAAGGAAGACAAAGTCATCTCCGCTGCGAGCTGCACCACCAACTGCCTCGCCCCGATGGCCAAAGCCCTCAATGATGCTTTCCCGATCCAGTCTGGCATCATGACCACCGTCCACGCCTACACCGGCGACCAAATGATCCTTGACGGCCCGCATCGCAAAGGCGATCTCCGCCGTGCCCGTGCTGGCGCTGCCAACATCGTCCCGAACTCCACCGGCGCTGCCAAAGCCATCGGCCTCGTCATCCCTGAGCTCAATGGCAAACTCATCGGTTCCGCCCAGCGTGTTCCTGTCCCGACCGGCTCCACGACCATCCTCGTCGCCGTCGTCAAGGGCGACGATGTCACCGTCGACGCGATCAATGCCGCGATGAAGGCCCAGGCCTCCGCTTCCTTCGGCTACACCGAGGAACCGCTCGTCTCCTCCGACGTCATCGGTATGCGTTACGGCTCCCTCTTCGATGCCACCCAGACCATGGTCACCAAGATCGCGGACGGCCTCTTCCAGGTCCAAGTCGTCTCTTGGTACGACAACGAGAACTCCTACACTTCTCAAATGGTCCGCACCATCAAGTACTTCGCGGAACTCAAGTAATTTCCTAACGGAACATAAGGGCACGGGCAACCGTGCCCTTTTTGCCTTTTTTAATGGCGCATTAACCAATCATTTGGGGGTAGTTGGTAAGCAAAAAACGTAGTTTTAGAAGTTGAAAAACCAAAGAATGCTCCTAAAATAGGCGCGTTACAAAAGAAAGGAATTTATTCGTCATGAAAAAGAAACTTCTACTCGTAACCGCCGCCGCAATGATGCTTGTCTCCTGCGGTGGAGGAAACCAAAGCCAAGCGGCTTCCAGCAGCGAAAACTATGTCGCTGAGCCGGAAACCAAGGCGGAAATGAAAAAAACTGATGCTTCCGCCAAACTCAAAACCCTCTCGGGCAAAATCGCGACCACTAAAGCCCTCGGCGTGAACCTCGTCGGCGACCTCGACATCAATGCCACCGTGAAAAACGCCAAAACCGAGGAAAACGGTCTTCCCAAAGATCTCGTCAACACCATCAAATTCAGCGCGAAGGAGCTCTCCGCTAACATTGCCCTCTCGGGCTTTGGCACGGGATCCTTGCTCGGCAGCGCCAAAGTAAACGGCAAACTTACCGGCAGCGTTTCGGGTGACACCATCGCGATGGTCACTGATTCTGAGGGCAACCCCGTCTATGACAGCGAGGAGAACCCCGTCATGTCCTTTGGAACCATGGACGAGAAACTCGACACCGAACTCGCGGTGAAATCCTATATCGATGCGGAATATGCCTACGTCGACGCGGGCGATGCCGCGAGCAAGCTCACTGCCTTTGCGAGCAAGGTCGGCCAGGCGTTTGGCCAAGAAGGTTTGGATATCCCCGATAACATCGTTGGCAAGGTGAAGACCCCGATTAAGGACGTGAATCTCTCCTCCGTTGCCACCCTCAACGTCACCGTTTCCACCTCGCTTCTTTCCTTCTCTGCTCAGCTTGATGCCGAAGCGGCTCTTCCCGTCATCCCGGCCATCGGCTCGAAGTCCACGGAATCGAAGATGTCCGATTATTTCACCTTCAAGGAATACACCGACAATACCTTCGGCGTCACCGCGGATATGGATCTTGGCAAGTTCGTCGCTTCCCTTGGCCTTGGCCAAAAGCAAGCTTCCAGCGGCATGGACATGGGTGAGTCCATCGGCGTCGCCATGGACAATGTCATGGGCACCTTGCTTAATGGCTTAAAGGGCAACGTCAAAGCCGTCGCGAACTTCAACGAGAACGCGATCCTCTCCGCCGGCGTCACTCTCGATATCAACTACAAGCTCGCCATCCCTGATAGCGGCACCGAAGTCACTGCTACGGCAAAAGGCGGCTTCAAGGTCACCTTCGCCTATAACGACGACGTCAAGGTCGAACAAGTCACCGACAAAGATTCCTACAAGGAAGTCGAAACCAAAGACGATACCGAAATGGAAGAAGGAGAAGAAGGGGAAGAATAACCCTCTCTTCGACGCGATGAGGCTCTCCTTTGCGGAGGGCCTTTTCTCTATGTGCGCGCAAAGTGATGTAACCGCACCCTTAAAGGGTGTAAGATATCGACATACAAGGAGTAAACGAAGTACATGCTTACTGTTAAACAATTACCCGACCTCTCCGGAAAGAAAGTCTACGTCCGCGTCGACTTCAACGTTCCGCACAAAGGAGACGTCATTTCCGATGACAACCGCATCCGCGCGGCCATCCCCACCATCAAAGCCCTTCTCGAGAAAGGCGCCCGCGTGGTGCTTATGTCCCACCTTGGCAAAGTTGACTGGAAGAAGCTCAAAAAAGGTGAGAAGACCCAGGAAGACATCGATGGCCAGATGAAGAAGAACTCCCTCGCCATCGCGGTTGAGCCCTTAAAGAAACATATCTCCGACGCTATGGGCAAAGACGTCAAAGTCACCTTCTGCCCCGAAAATCGCGGCGAAGTCCTCAAAGCGGCCGTCGAAGCCCTCAAAGACGGCGAAATCCTCCTCGCCCAGAACACCCGTTATCAGCCGGGTGAAGAAAAGAACGATCCCGAACTCGCTAAAGAATGGGCGGGTCTCGTCGATGCGTTCGTGATGGATGCCTTTGGCTCCGCTCACCGCGCCCACGCTTCCACCGTCGGTGTCCCCGAAATCCTCAAAGCCGAAGGCAAGCCCGTCTACCTTGGCTTCCTCATGATCAAAGAGGTTGAGAACCTCACCCGTTGCGTCGAAGTCAAAGACGCCGATCGTCCCTACGTTGCCATCCTTGGCGGTCTCAAGGTCTCCGATAAGATCAAAGTCATCGATGCCCTCATCGACAAGTGCGACTACATCATCATCGGCGGCGCGATGAGCTACACCTTCAAGAAGGCCCGTGGCGAACAAATTGGCTCCTCCTTCCTCGATGCCGCTTCCCTCGACTACGCGAAAGCTTGCCTCGAGAAAGCCGGCGACAAGATCGTCCTCCCCGTCGACTCTGTCATCACCGATTCCTTCGAACCCGTCGAAGGCCGCAAGATCGAAGTTGCCGAAGCCATCCCCGAGGGATTTGAAGGCGTCGATATCGGCCCGAAGTCCGAAAAGCTCTTCGCCGGCGTCATCGCCAAAGCCAAAATGGTCTTCTGGAATGGCCCGATGGGCGTCTTCGAGCAGGATGAATTCCAATCCGGCACCAAGGCGGTCTGCGAAGCCATCAAGGACCTCGAAGGCAAGGCCTTCACCGTCTGCGGCGGTGGCGATAGCGCCTCCGCGATCAAGCAGTTTGGCTACAAAGACAACTTCTCTCACGTCTCCACCGGTGGCGGTGCGTCGCTTGAGATGATCGAGAACGACGGTCACCTCCCTGGCGTCGACGTCTTGAGGTAATTTCCATGCGTAAGAAACTCCTTCTTGGCAACTGGAAAATGAACAAGACCCGCCCCGAAGCGAAGGAATTCGCCTTGGGCTGCGGCGAGATGGTGGAATACGCCGTCTCCAACGGTATCGATGTCGGCGTTGCCCCGACCTTCGTCTGCCTCTCCTCCGTGATCGATAACGCCCCGAAGAGCCTCATCGTTGCCGCGCAGAACGTCAACGAGCATCCTTCCGGTGCCTTCACGGGCGAAATCTCCATCCCCATGCTTCAGGAACTCGGCATCGGCTGGGTGATCCTCGGCCACTCCGAACGCCGCGAATATAACGGCGAAACCTCCGCTGCCTGCAACCTTAAGATCAAAGCGCTCCTCGCGGCCAACATGGTCCCTGTGTATTGCTGTGGCGAATCCCTTGCCACCTTCGAGGAAGGCAAGACCAAAGAGTTCGTCGAAGAGCAGATCCGCATCGGACTTAAAGACCTCACCGCGGAAGACGCGGCGAAGCTCGTCATCGCCTATGAGCCCATCTGGGCCATCGGCACCGGCAAATCCGCGACCAAGGAAATCGCCGAAGACACCATCGGTTATATCCGCAGCGTCCTCCGCGATATGTTCGGCGAAGCATCCGAAGTCATCCGCATCCTTTATGGCGGATCGGTCAAGCCGAACAACATCGCCGAATACATGTCGCAACCCGACATCGACGGCGCGCTCGTTGGCGGTGCCTCCCTTACCCTTGATTCCTACAAAGGTCTCATCGAAGGCTTGGTGAAATAAACATGGCATACGCGAGCTTCCATCAAAATCCGGAGACTCCCGTTCGTCAGCGTGAAATTACCGATGGTGGCTTAAGCCAAGGCAAAGCCCTCGCCAAAATCTATGGCTACATGGGCATTGGCTTGCTCCTCACCGGCGTCGTTGCCTTCTTCGGCGCCTGGCTCTTCTCCAGCCAAATCAATAAATGGTTAGCGGCTGGACTAGACAACTATTCCGCCGTCGGCACTTGGTTCTACATCCTTATTGGCTCATGGATTGTGAGCTTGATCGCGATCTTGGTACTCTCCTTCGTGATCCCCGTACGCGCCGCACGTAGCGGCAAGTCCCTTTGGGTTCCGTACATCCTCTATTGCTTCTTCATGGGAGTGCTGCTCACCACGGTGCTTCTCGCGGGGATTCCGTTCTGGATGATCGGCGAGGCGTTCGGCCTCACTTGCCTTGCCTTCGGTGCCATGTTTGCTATCGGGTGGTTTACGAAGAAAGACATCTCGATCCTCAGCTATATCGCGATGTTGCTTCTATTCGGAGTGCTCATCACGGCTTTAGCGGGGATGATCACCTTCCTCATTCGCGGCGCGACCGCGGACCAGCGCTTCTGGTTCGATGTTGCGATTCAGGGCGCGATGATCCTCGTCATCATGCTCATCACCGCCGTGGATACCTGGAGAATCAAGCGCATCATCGCCAACGCTGGCGAATCCGAGAACATCTATCTCTATGGCGCTTACGTGATGTATGCGGACTTCATTGCCTTGTTGCTCCGCATCCTCCTCCTCATTGCCCGCATGCAGGGCAGGAAATAAGCGCAAGCGTAACCTTGCAACAACGCGTCGTCACCTGATGGCGCGTTTGTTTTATTCTTATCCCGAGGGATAACGATATGAAAAAGAACGGAATCATCATGGGTATTTGTTTCTTGGGCAGTCTGCTTTCTTGCGCGAATAGCGCGCCGAGTGTTCCGCAGTTTGTATCCTTAGAATTACTTAAAGCCCCAGTGAAGACCACTTATGAAGAAGGGGAGTTTTTCACGCCTTTTGGCATGGCTTTAGCCTTAAAAAGAAACGATGGAACTTTTGCCTCCGTATCGAATTACACCTTAAGCACCTACGATAGCCTCGAATTAGAGACGACGAAAATCACTGCTTCTTATGGGTCTTTCTCGGTGGATATCCCCTTAAGCGTGACGCCGACAGGAAAGGAAAAATCCGTTCACGATGTGCCAAGCTATGGATCCTTAAACGAAGATTATGAAGAAGAAGTGCTCGGCATAGACGCTTCGATCAAGGCGACCATAGAAGCAAACCCCTACGATTTCCATAGCGAGGACCAATATGCATATCTATGCTCTGGCTATGGGAATTTGCCTGCGGTGGCAGCGGGTAAAAAAGATCTTTCTCATCCGACAGGCCTTCGCCTTGAAACCCGCGGAGCAGCCTATATCGAAATTGCTACTGATGCCTCGTTTGCTTCTTCGCGAACTTATCCTTCTAGTGGGGAGGCCTTCTACCTGAAGAACATCTTTACCGACCGTAATTACTTCTACCGCGCAGCAAATACGAAAGAAGAACTAAAAACTTCGCCGGTCCGCCAGGCTTATGCCGCGCGGATTTTGCCCCGCAATAACGACGCCGAAGGCGTGCAGAACGTCCGCGATCTCGGTGGATACCGTTCCAAATTAGGCGGCGTGGTGCGCGAGGGACTCTATTATCGCGGTGGCAGACTCAACGTCTCGGGTACGAACACGTTCTCTTTCGACGTTACCGAAGCAGGAATCCATACCTTGGTCGATACCCTCGGTATCCAAAGCGAAATCGATCTCCGCATGAATGACCTTACCCCAAAGGAAGAGCGCAGCAGCGGATGGTACACCAATGAATACGGTTCGATGAACGATGATGCCATCGAGGATATCACCTATTATCCTTGCCCTCTAAATTACAACCAAAGCGACATGATGAAAGACTCCAAACCGATGATCGGCGAGATCTTTCGCATCTTTGCTGACCCCGATAAACTTCCCGTTTATCTCCATTGCAACATCGGCACCGACCGCACGGGAATGATTTCTTATCTGCTCGGAACGCTGCTTGGGATTCCCCAGGAGGATCTCTACCGCGATTATCTCTTCTCCAACTTCGCCTCGATCGATGGCAGAAGAAGCCTCTCGACCATCACGGGCAAATATCAAAAGAATCTCCTCTCTTACCATCAGAAGAATCTTTACCTCGACGCGCGCGAATATTTAAAGGATTGTGGCTGCAGCGATTCCGAACTCGATGCGATCGTGGATGCCTTTATCGATTTTCGTGCGCTTTGAGTGTACAATGGATTCAACCAATTAGGAGAAATATACCAATGGCAAAATTCTATAAATGCGCCAAATGCGGTTCGGTCGTGGTGAAACTCAACCCGATCGGCTGCACCCCATCTTGCTGCGATGAGCCCATGCAGGAACTTCGCGTCGGCACCGTGGATGCCGCGCAGGAAAAGCACGTCCCCGTCGTCGCGGAAAAAGACGGCAAAGTCTACGTCCAAATCGGCTCCGTCGCCCACCCGATGGTGGAAGATCACTGGATCGAATGGGTTTACTTACTCACCGACAAAGGCGGAACCTTCCATTTCCTCAAGCCGGGAGATGAACCCAAGACCGTCTTCTCCATCCTCGAAGATGAAGTAGTGCTTGAAGTTTATGCCTATTGCAACAAACACGGTCTTTGGAAAGCCGATCTCGATTAATAAAATCAAATCAAGTTCTTGAATTGGAGTCTCGCCGGGCGCGGGGCTCTTTTCTATATATCTAATGTGTGCACACATGTATGCGCATACGTACGCGTATAGGAATATGTACGCGCGCATTATGCACGTGCATGGAACCCCTTTCAGAAAATTGGTTAAAATTCCCTGTTGACTTATGCTCCGAAAAGCCTATGATTATCGACGTTGCCACCCCACGAGGAAGGCAACGGGTCCGCTCGAAAGGGCGTCGGCACACTCCATCGAATCGACTTCAAAAAAAGTTGAAAAAAAGATGAAGAAAGTGCTTGACAGAGTACTCACTAGAGCGTACATTAATCGAGCACGCGATTCAGGGAGACCTGAGCAGCGAGCAGCTAGCGTGCAACTGATCTTTGAAAACTAAACAGATAGACAACAAACACTTAACGTCGATTCTTTAAGAATCAAAACACAAACCAGATAATTTCAAGAGACTTGGTCAAATCAACATTGAGTAATCAAATTGATATTTCATTGAGAGTTTGATCCTGGCTCAGGATGAACGCT
>JAFVCC010000081.1 GCA_017479485.1 Bacilli bacterium | reverse complement strand
GTGCCCGCTGCCACAGATGAATGAAGAAAAACAAAGAAAGAGCGCATTTTACGATGCCGCGTTATGCATCGCGCTTTACCTTTTATGCGTTAGCATTCCTGCGCCGACATTTCTTGAGCAAACTTCTTTTACCGGTGCGCTGCGTTTCTTGTTCCTTCCTTTAATTGCCCTCATTCTGTTTCCTGAGGGGATTTCGTTTCCGATCGACTGGAAAAGGGTTCCCCTCTGCCTGCCGGTGCTTCTAGCCACGCTGGGCAACATCGCGTCGCTTCCTTTCCAATTCAGCGTCCATGCCCCAAACGCCGATTCTTTGCTGCGCCTGTCTTTATTTACCGTGGCAACAGCAGTGGGGGAGGAATGGGTATTCCGTTACGGCGTTTTCCGATATTTGGGCAAGAGCAAATGGAAACGATTTGACATCCTCATTTCCGCTGCGGTCTTCGGCGTATGCCACTTGTTCGCGCTTCTTTCTGGTGCGGCGATATTGCCGACTTTTGCTCAAGCTGGATATACCTTTGCTTTAGGCATTCTTCTGGGGTTCGTTTATAAATTCGCCGGGCTTTTGCCGGTGATTTTGATCCATTTTTTCTTTAATCTATTTCAAAATGACCTCTTTACGCTTTGTTGCGACCCCCAATGGAATGCCCCGTTCTTTATCTTCAACATTGTGTGCTTTGGGGCGGCTCTAGGATATGCGCTACTTTTATGGCTGAAAGCAAAGAAAAAACAAAATCTTTTGATTCTTTAGCACTTTCATAGCGCAAGCAAGGCGATAATCCTTTTTGACGAAGCGTTCTTAGAACGCGACGAGATCAACTCGTGAAGCATCAAAGGGGGGATGGGGCCTTAAGGCCCCTTTCTTGTTTCTTAATCTTTATATTTCCTTATAATTGTTGGCGTAACCATGGATAAGCGAAAGACTTTCTTCGTCCCGCTCACCTTTATCGGTGTTGTCTTATCGCCCGTTTTCATTTTGCTTTTGAGCCATTTTGTACTCATGGAGAAATCGCACTCGCCAGACCTTCTTAGCCGGCTTGCTTTTGCTTCCTCGATTCTCTGCCTCTCCCTATATGCCATAGTCTTAATCGTTGAATTCATTTCGCCCCTTGCTATTAAAAGCGCTACCTTCACTACCGCCTTTGTTGCCCTGGGGTTATTTGGCGTAATGATTCTTTCCGATGATGGTGCGAATTTCCTCCGTTATATCGGTATTGCGATACCTGATTGGGAATGGTTTACCCTTCTTCGTTATTGGCTCCAGTTTGCCTCGTTCCTTTTCGCATGCACTTACCTATTCCGATTCGCCATGCAGGATTTAAAGGTTCCCTTCGCCCAAACGAACCGGATGGTTTCTCGATTGCTCTTGGTGTTCATTTTCTTTCTATTCTTTGGGCTCTCTTGGCTGCGGTTACAATGGATTGCGGTAATCGCGTTCTTCATCATTTCGGTTTACTGGGTCGCCATTGTCGCTCTCAGCTTGACGCACCGTAATGCTTGGACGGCAACTAGCTTGTTCACCTTCCTCATTTTTGGCGGGGTAGCTTCACAGATTTTGCTTTCTTCCATGGCATATGCATTACCTCAAATTTTTACACCGGTTATTGCCATATCCGCATATGGGACGCATATTTGCCTTTGCTTTTTCTTAATCTATCTTTGCTTCACTTTGTTCTCGATTCGTCGCGGTTATCAAAACGAGCAGCTTGCCTCCCAAGTGGAAGAGATGCAGACCAATATATTGAAGAACCAGATTTCCTCGCACTTTCTCTTCAATGCGTTAAGTAACGTCAAATTCTCTTATCATCACTCGGCCAATGAAGGCGATTTGGCGCTAGATCAACTGTCTCGTTTCCTGCGTTCTTATACGGAAGCAGGGGATACCTATTTGGTGCCTTTAGAAAAAGAATTGGATCTCCTGCAGTCTTATTCGGAGCTTTACCACATATCCCACCGAGGCATCCAGCTAATCTTCAATATCGAGTCTTACGAATATGAGGTGCCGTATTTCTCACTCCAACCGTTACTTGAAAACGCCTTCCATTATGGAGGGCTCGACCAAAAAGAGGGCGGCTATGTCCAAATCGATTCCTTTGAACAAGGCGGTTATTACCATTTGGTTTTCTCCGATAACGGAGTCGGATTTGACACCAAAAAGATCCGCAGCGAATCCGTGGGCATCCGCAACGTAAAAAAGCGTTTTGAATTGCTCTGCCACGCGACGTTCACCCTGGAGTCACAAGAAGGGCAAGGCACCAAAATCACCATCCTCATTCCCAAAGAAAAGGAGGCAGCATCATGAGAATCATTGTTGTTGACGACGAGACCGCTCCGCTCCATTTGTTCCTCGAGGGAACCTTGGCTTTAGACCATGCGACGGATTATCATTTCTTTCATGATGACACTGAGAAAATCTTGAAGTATTGCAGGGATTTTCCAGTAGATGGAGCGTTTTTGGACGTCCGTATGCCAAGGATTGATGGGGTAGATTTGGCCCGGCAAATCATCGCCATTCATCCTCAGATAAGAATTGTTTTTGTCACGGGGTTCAGCATCACGCTTGAGGACATTGATGAGGCGGTGCGTAGCAACGTCATTGGCATTGCTTTTAAGCCGTTAAATGAAATGGACTTAAGTCGCTATCTCGATGCCATGAAACAACAGAAAACCATCTTGGTCGCGCGTACCTTCGGCTCCTTTGATTGCTTTATCCATGGACAGCTCGTCCGCTTCTCTTCCACCAAATCTAAAGAACTCTTTGCTTATTTGATTGTTAATGACGGCAAAAGCGTCACCATGAATCAAGCCATTACCGCGCTCTGGCCGGACCGTGATATTGATAAGGCGAAGATTCTTTACCGTGACGCTGTGTGGAGACTCCGTTCTACGCTTTCGGACATTGGGTTCCCTTGCGTCGAATTCGGACGGGCCGTATTGACGTTAAATAAGGCCGACATCCAATGCGACTATTATGATTTGCTCGCAGGAAAAGATGTCGACTACCCGGGTGAGTTTCTTGCTTCCTATGAGTGGTCTTTGCCTTACGAGGAAATTATTGATCGGAAACTGGGGCGTTAAGCCTTTTATGGCGTAGTAGCGCGCGGGAGACGCCGCGGTAAAGCAAGAAGAAAAGAAGGATCACGACGGCGACGCCGACGCTTGTAGCGCCGGGCTTCCAATCGAGATAATACGAGAGAACGATCCCGCTTGACATTGATATTAGGGATACGATAACGCTGATGATGCAGGTCATGCGGTATCCCTTTTTGAGCAGCAATGCCGCTGCGGTAGGAAGCACGAGCATCGAGGAGACGACGAGCGAACCGACAATCTTGGCGCCGATAGCCACGGTGAGGGCAAAAAGCAATGAATGGAGGAAGTCGAGCAAACGCACGGGCACTCGTGCGATTTTGGCCTCCTCTTCGCTATAAAGGCAAGCCATCTGGCGATGGTAGGTAAAGAAGAAAAAGAAGATGGAGATAGCCGCTAATGCGATAACGACATAAAGCTCATCATATGAAATGAGCAAAATGGAACCGAAAAGGTAGGATTCAAAATTCCCGGAGCTCGCATAGCCCGACAAAATGCCCGTCACCGCAATGGCTGCGCTAAGAACAACGACGACGCCGATTTCTGCATGCTTGCCAAATTTCCTCCGGAGCAAGCCAATGAGCAAGAACGAAATGACGCAGCAAACAATCGACATGTATAGTGCCTGCAAGCCACTGACGAGGCCGATTGCTACGCCAGCTAAAGCCGAATGAGCAAGAGCGTCTCCGCTCGATGACAACTTCTTGTAGACGACGGTCCCGCCGAGCAACGGGAACGTCAAGCCAAGCAAAAGCGCGACGACGAAGGCGATGACCATAAACTCATAACGAAACATGGTGATGCCCCCTTTCCAGCTCTTCAGCATAGGTGATTAGTTCTCCGCCTTCGATGAAATAAACCGAATCCGCGTGTTCTAAATCGTGGGGGTGATGAGAGACGAACAATATGCTTTTGCCCCTTTGATGAAGTTTTTCAATGATGTGGATGAGGTGGTGGTGGTTGGCTTCATCCATACCGGCATCAGGTTCGTCGAAAACCAGCAATGTCGGATCACCGACGAGCGCCTTTGCCAGTCGCACGCGCTGAAGCTGGCCACCAGAGAGTTCGGAGATGAGCTTCTTTCGATAATCCCATAACTCAAATTCATCCAAAGCGGCGCGTACTTTTTCTTTGTCAGCTCGCGAGAGAAAGAGCTTCTTTCGGTCGACGAGCCCGAGACAAACGAGCTCATAGACGGTGCATTGGAAATCGTGGTCTTGCACCGAGGTGGTCTGAGATAAATAACCAATCCGCGAATCCGTGATGGTTAGCGACCCTTCGTTGGGCTTCAAAATACCCAAAGTCAATTTCAGGAAGGTCGATTTGCCTCCTCCGTTGGGGCCTAAGATGCCAACGAACTCTCCATCTTTCATGGTGAAGTTGACGTGGCGTAGCATGGCTTTGTCTTCGTCTTCGTAAGAAAAACCAACGTCGCGGAATTCAATCATGGCTTTGCCCTCGCGATTTTATCCATGTTTTCTCGATATACGGAATAGTAGTTTTCGCCGCGATTGATTTCGCTTTCTTCTAGACCTTCTAGTGGGTTTAGCGAATCGACCTTAGCTCCGGTTTCCGCGGCGATTTTCTTCGCGACCTCATCGCTTGCGAGCTCTTCAAAAAACACGGTGTCGATGCCCTGAGAGGAGATCGCTTCAATGATGTCTTCGATGGCTTTCTGCGTCGGCTCTTCGTTTGGAGAAAGGGAGTTGATGTAGAGTTGCTCGAATCCAAATTCCGCAGCCATATAGCCGAAGGCCGCATGGTTTACGGCGACGGATTTCTGCTTGAACGAAGATGCGATTTCATTGCAATATCCACGTAAATCCACCATCTTTTTGCAAAACAAAGCATAGTTATCAGCGTAGATTTGCGCGTGTTCTTTATCGATGGAAACGATACCTTCGTAAACCTTCTTTCCCATTTGTTCATACAGACGCGTATCGAGCCAAACGTGCGGATCGACGCGTCCGTCGATGGAGAGGGTTTCCAGTCCTTGGCTTAGGGTAATTGTCTTTTCTTTCATCGAAGGAGAAAGCGAGGATTCCCACCCTTCCATGCCGAGCCCATTCATCAAAATCAGTGACGCGTCGTTTAGCGCGGCTACCCCGCGAGGCGTGAGTTCAAATTCATGTGGTTCGCTTCCCGCTGGGACAAGCGTTTTAACCTCAAATTCATTTCCGGTGATTTCCGATGCGAGAAAAGCGATCGGATAAAACGATGCGACAATGGTTTTCTTGCTATCCCCACTAGGCGCACAGCCACAAAGGAGAAAAGCAAGAAGCAAGGCTAGGGTATGGCGCATATTCGCATTCACCTTTCTAGTTGCAAACGCTTTGCATTTGCGGATAAAATATACCAGCATAAAGGAAGGAAGACAACCGATATGGACGAGAAAGAAATACTGCGCAGCCACGGACTTAAAGCCACGCCCTGCCGCGTGAGTGTTTTACGGTACGTCTCTTCCCTTGATTCTCCCATTTCAGCAGACGCGCTATACGAACGAATCAAAGGAGAAGGAGCGGATCTTTCCACGGTTTATCGCACGTTGAATTCCCTTGTTGAGGCGGGACTGCTGCGTAAAGAGGTTGGGCCAAATAAAGAGAATATCTTTTCCTTGTTGAAAGACGAAGTGCAGCACGTCCTCGTCTGCCTTCGCTGCGGCAAAAGAGTACCTTTGGAAGGATGCCCTTACCATGAGGTGAATGAACAAATTGAAGAAAAGACAGGTTTCCGCGTTCTCGACCACAATACCGAAATTTATGGCATTTGTCCTGCGTGCGATAAATAGCCTGGGTATATCGATTTTGCCCTTCCCTTCCGCTAAAATTATCGCGTTATGGCAAACGCGGAAACTCGAGTTTACTTTGTCATCGACGCACGCAGTTTCTACGCTTCGGTGGAAGCGGTAGACCGTGGCCTCGATCCGATGGAAGTCGATTTGGTCGTCGCCGATGCGGCGCGAACCGAGAAAGCACTTTGTCTCGCCGTTTCACCACACCTTAAGGCGCAGGGAGTCAAAAATCGTTGCCGCCTTTTCGATATTCCCAAGGGCATCGACGTCGTTATCGCCAAACCTCGCATGAGGCGTTACATCGATATTGCCGCCGGAATATACGGCATTTATTTAAAGTACATCTCTAAGGAAGACATCCACGTTTATTCCATCGACGAATGCATTCTTGATGTGACGACCTACCTCAAGCTTTACCACATCCGCGCCAAGGATTTTGCCTTAAAACTAATGAAAGAAATCAAAGATACCTATGGCATACCTACAACCGCGGGAATCGGTACGAACATGTATCTGGCCAAGGTGGCATCTGGGCTCATGGCGAAACACGACCCCGATGGCGTGGGTTGGTTGACGGAGGAACGCTTCTTGAAAGTCTGCTCCACCATCCGCCCCCTGCGTTCCTTTTGGATGATTTCCCAAGGCATCGAGGACCGCCTTGCGAGACATGGCATCTTCGACATGAAGGGGATTCGTGACGCCAAGGAAGATGTTCTTTACGATGAGTTCGGGGTCAATGCGGAACTATTGATTGACCATGCCTATGGCCGTGAGCCAACGCGGATGAGCTATATCAAGCAATATAAGAGCAAGTCTCAGAGCATTTCGACCAATCAGGTTCTTTCCTGCGCCTATTCTGCAAAGGATGCCAAATTACTCGTCCGCGAGATGATCGAGTCGCTTTCTCTCGACCTAGCCCGAAAGGGGTTTGTTTCCTCACGCCTCATCGTTGGGCTGATGTTTGATGGCGAACGGTCGCGGCATTATAAGCCAAGCATCCACTATACCGTCGACATTGAAGGAAAAAGCAATTTGGCTTCGATGTTTATTCCCGGGGCTATGGATCTCTATGAACGTAAGGTTCCTTCCGACGCGTTGATCAAGTCGGTCGCCATTGGCTTTGGCGATGTGGAAGAAGGGCAGGGGGAGAGCTATAGCCTCTTCTTCGACGTCGACGAAATCACCAAGCAAAAGAACCTGCGCGATTCTTTGCTTGAAATCGAAAAGAAGTTTGGCAAAAATGCCGTTTTAAAAGGGGCGGATTTCACCGCCAAGGCCACCCGACGCCAACGCAATACCATGATCGGCGGACATAACGGAGGCGAAGAAGATGCGTGAGAAGATGCCCTTAGCCCAACGAGCAAAACAGTTTTTGCCTTTTGATGCGGTGCGCGGACTCCGCCAAGCGCTTCAAGCCAAAGAATTTGAAGTGGAATCCGTACAAAAAGGAAAGCTCTCCGAAGACGAAGCGCGAGCCATCTCGTCCATTCTTTCCGCGCTCCAAGGCGGGGAAACGGTGGAAGCTAAGTACTTTCAAGACGGTCATTATTACTTCACCCAAGGAGAGGCGAAACTTGTTTTTGATGAAGGGTATCTCAAGGTGGACGATATGAAAATCCATTTGAAAGATCTCTTTGGGCTAAGGCTTCTAAACCGCTAGTTTTTGACTAATGGGTTCACTCTTTTGTGAACAAAGGAATTTACTTTGAGTTCTTCTTTCGCCGAATCGACCTCTTCCCAAGTCAACACATCGCAACGCTTTTTCCCAATGTTGTAGGTGAGGCGATTCTTTACCGTCCAGCAGACGATAAAGCCCCCATCCTTGCGATACCTGCCAAAGCGCGGCAAAAGGGAGTAGTGGACCTCGACGTCGAGGAAATCAAATTCATAAAGAAGCTCTTTCGAGGCGTGTTTCACCGCTTCGGTGCCAACCAAGAATCCTAAAGGCATGTGGATGTCTGCCTCTTTCGCACCGCGAAGCGCCTCGGGATCGAAACTGATAAGGTAGCATTCCGCGATGTTCTTCATACCGTTGAGGATCGGTGCGGCTGCCTTGGCTAGCTCTCTCCCGTTTCCTTGGTACGCCTTGAGTTCAATGACCATCGGTACGCGTCCATCGTTGAGCGAAAGCAAATCCGGTAACGCCATCGGAGAAGACCCATCAAAGAAATGAAATTCCTGGATTTCGTCAAAAGTGAGCTCCTCGATGATGCCGTGTTTCTTGGTGACGCGGAATAAGTCGGAGTCATGACAGACAACGAGTTTGCCGTCTTTGGATAAATGAATGTCGCATTCAAAGGGCATGTTCGATTCAATGGCTTGTAAGAATGCGGCGCGGGAATTTTCGGGGCAGCGGAGGTCATGCAGACCGCGGTGGCATACCCCACGAGCAAATCTTGAGC
>JAFVCC010000080.1 GCA_017479485.1 Bacilli bacterium | reverse complement strand
TAGTTCGTTCCCCGTTTCTTCTCCCTCGATGTGAATCCCGTTTTCTTTAGGATCGATAAAGTCGCGCGAAGTTTCATCGATCAGAGTCCATATTCCTGTGGCGCGAATGATGACTTCTCCTTTTTCGTCAATGACTTCAAGGTGACGCGGGAAGAAATAATGCAGCGTTGTCCCAGGATAGCATCTCAAGACAATCTTCTCATCGTAGTTTGGCCAACGAGTGACCACGTATCGAACCGAGGTGATGACCCAAAGAAAGCCACGGTCCAGGGTCATCTTTCTGCCCATGCCAAGCTGCTCGGTATGGGCGATGCAACACTCTTGAAATAAGCGCATCAAAACCGAGGGCCTCAGCCGACGGAATTGATCCACATGTTCGGCGCGTAGCTGCAAGGGCAGTTCGTAACAATTCATTTATTATTTCGCGAGTTCTTTTTCCACTGCGTTAACAACGTCACCAAGGGTGAGCATCTTATCCCAGGTTCTCTTGGGAATGGAAATGCCGAATTGAGCTTCGATTTTGCACATGACGTAAACGAAGGTCATCGAATCGACGCCAGCCTCATTGTTGATCCTTGTGTTTTCCTCTAACGGTACGTCCTCGTAGCCGGGCAAATTGATGCGGACGATTTCCGCAATCTTCGCGGTGATTTCTTCACGTGTCATAGAAAACTCCTTAATCCGTAGTAATGAGGTATCGTTGCACCTTGCCGGTCTTGGTACGCGGCAAGGGCGATGGGGCATATATGATTTTAGCAACTCTATGGGAACGGGGATATGCGAGGTTGAACTTTTCGATTTGCTCCTCTATTCCCGTAGGCTTATGGATATAAAGAATGATGCTGCCATCTTTTCCTTGAAGAACTGCGAAATCGGCGTCTTGGCCCAATATCTTCCGCAAATCCCCCTCGAATTCGGGAAGGAATAGCTTTGTCCCATCATTGAAAACAAGAATCTCTTTCTTTCTTCCCGTGATATAGAGGAGGCCATTTTCAACCCTTCCTAAGTCACCAGTATAAAGTGCTCCATCGCGCAGCACATTCGCGGTGGACTCGCTATCGTTATAGTAACCTTTCATAAACGTCGGCCCACCATGCAGGATAATTTCTCCATCTGCGGCGATCTCGATCTGGTAGTCGGGGCAAACACTCATCGCATAGGGATCGACACCTAGAGATAACGCCACTCCGGAGCTGGTTTCGGTGAGTCCATAGCCGAAACTCACTTGTATTCCTTGCGAACGAATCAAATTTAAAACGGCTGAGTCACAGGTCCCCGCCCCGATGAGAATGAGACGCAATTCAGGGTTGAATAGTTTCTTGGCCGCGAGGAAACCCGCCATTTGGGGGACGAGCGAAGCCACGGTCGGATGGTACTCGCCAAAATCAAAGAAGATGCTCCTCGTGCCTCGGCCAAGGCAGACGGCGCATCCAAAAGATAACGGCCAAAGCAAAGCGCATACAAAGCCGAACACGTGGGAGTAGGGCAAGACGCTAAGCAACGTATCTTCGGGGCGTAAAGGTAATAGAGAACCCCCGTTATATGCGGCGGCGCAAAGCGATTCTTCGCTGAGCATAACCGCCTTAGCCTTCGAGGTAGTGCCCGAAGTGAAAAAGAGGATATCGACATCGGAGCATTTGGTATCGGCATCGAGATATTCGTGAAGCTCTGCCGCGAGTTCATCGTCGCCAAGCAGTGCGCCGATGTGGGTTTTCTGAATCTGGGCAACTAGGGTCGATAACTCGCTATCGGGGTCTAACAAGACGATCCTTCTTTTCCCCGCCAAAGCAAAAATCGACACGATTGCCTCGACGGTTGTGGAGGCAAAGACGCCCACGCACCGCGCTTTGGGAAGAGGAAAATCTTCGATGTTCTTCAAGAGGTCTTTATACGACCAGTGAATTTTGTTTCCTTGTGCAAAGAAAACGAGGGAAGTCGCCTCGGGAGACTGCTCCGACAGCAATTGACAAAGATGATGGCACCGTTTCATGGGATTCACCGCCTACTATTTAAAAATACTAACTTCAGTCTTAAAATGTAGATACTCAATTTTCCAAATGTTAATGAAAGGAACAATAATGGAAAAAAATATTCGAATCGCCATTATCGGCGGTGGCCCGGCGGGTTTAAGCGCCGGTATGTACCTGGAACAGAAGGGGTACACCAACTACACGATTTTTGAAAAAACCGACCACGTAGGCGGCAAATGCCACTCCCCGACGCATAATGGCAAGCGTTATGAGATGGGCGCCATCATGGGCGTTCCCTCTTATTACGCCGTCCATGATGTCGAGCTTTTTGCCGGCGTCACCCACGATGGTCCGCGCCTCCATCGCACGTATCGTCTACCGAATGGCAAGAAAGATACCCGCTTTGATAAGAAAGTTAGAAATCTCCCCCATTTGCTGAAGCTCAAGAAGCAAATCCAAAAGTTCGGCGAGATTTTGGAAACCAAATATAAAGGCTATGACATCTGCGGTCACCGCGGTGTCTCTGAAGGACGTTACGAAGGCTATGCGGTCACTCCCGGCCGCGAACCCGTTTCCGGCGTGAACCCGAACCTCAAGGACCTCGCTCTTCCGTTTAAGAAATTTGTTGAGATGAACGGCGTTCCTCTCGTTTCCGAAATCTGGATCCAGCCGTTTACTTCCTTTGGCTATGGCTACTTTGACGAAATCCCGGCTGCCTATGTCCTGAAATACCTCGACTTCCAGACCATGATGAACTTCGTCAACGTCAATCTCTGGACCTGGAAAGACGGTACCCAAAGTATCTATGAGGCTCTTAACCGCAAACTAAAGAATCCTGCGCGCCTCAACTCCATCATCACCAAGATCGTCCGTGGCGATAAGGTCGTCATCACCGTTAACGGCAAGGAAGAAGAGTTCGATAAGCTCATCATCACCACCCCGCTTCAAGTCGGTACGATCAATAACCCGGTCGCCCAAGGCCTCGATTCCTATCTCGACGTTACGGATAAAGAGCGTGAACTCTTCTCCAAGATCGACTATGAACGTTATGACACGATGGCCTATCTCACCGCGCCCGAGAACTATCCTGAAGCTTCCTTCTATGTCGTCGACAACATGACCCCTGAAACTCTCGGCCATGGCATGGTGTTCTACATGCGCTGGGGCAATGAACCGGATCAGCCACTTGTTTCCTATGTCCTCCGTAAGCACAAAGACGAAGGCGAATCCGTCGAGGCTTATAAGGCCCGTCCGGAACTGGATTATGAAGGAACCAAGAAGACCGTCCTCTCCGACATCGCCAAACTCGGCATCCCACCTCTCAAAGAGGGTGGCAAGGACAAGATCATCTATGAATTCCAATCCTACTATTTCCCGCACGTCTTCTCGGAAGATTATGCGGCAGGCTGGTACGAGAAGGTCGAAGCCATGCAAGGTGACAACAACACCTACTATGCGGGCGAAATCATGTCCTTCGGCGACATGGACGAAACCATCGAGTATTCTCGCGATCTCGTAAACCGTTTCTTCTAATACCGAAAACCATACGACAAAGGGGATAGTGCATATCCCCTTTGTCTCTACATGAAAGGACTGCATTATGGCAGAGAAAACCAAATATTTTGAGGACCGATATGACGTCGTCGTCATCGGTGGCGCCCTCGCGGGCCTCGCCTCCGCCCTCACCCTGGCAAAAAAAGGGAAAAAGGTCCTCGTTCTCGAGCAGCATAACCTTCCTGGCGGCGTCGCGACTTCATTTGTTCGCGGTGGCGTCGAAATCGAAGGCACACTGCACGAGATGATGTCCATCGGACCCAAGGAATGCCCCTTGAAAATCCGCAAGTTCTTCGACGAAATGGGCGTCGATATCGAATGGCTCCGCGTGCCTGATGCCTATCGCTTCGTCGATGGGAAAACCGGCACCTCCGTCCTCGTCCATCCGGGCGACCACGGTAACTTTGAAACCCCCGCGAAGGAAATTGCCGACGCTTGTGGCGATAGCGATGGAACTCTCTACAAGAAAATTCTGGAATTGCTCCAGCTTTGCAACACGGTCTACGATTCCGTCAACGTCCTCTCCGTCACCCATATGTCGAAGGTTCAGATGTTGCAAAAGCACGCTAAATTCGTCAAGACCGCGGGCTATAGCGCCAAAGAAGTCATCGATACCTTCAACCTTCCCCAAAAAGCCGTGGATATCCTCTCAGCCTATTGGATCTATGTCGGCGACATCTTAGAGAACCTCCCCTTCACCGTGTGGGCGGTTTTGATGGCGGATTACCTCGGCTATGGCTCCTACGTCCCCAAGAAGTTCTCCCATGAGATGTCCCTCAAGATGTGTGAAGCCGCGATCAAGATGGGCGCACAGGTCGAATTTGGCCAGCGCGTCGATAAAATCTTGGTCAAAAACGGCCACGTCGAAGGCGTTCGTACGGCCTCAGGAGAAGAGATTAAGGCCCGTTATGTAGTCTGTTCTTCCTATCCGGATAAGGCCTATACCCAGATGATCGAGCCGCTAAGCGAAGTTCCGCCGGGTGCGATCAAGTTCGTCAATTCCAAAACCGTCGGCGTTACCTGCTTCTCCGTGGTGATGTTGCTCGACCAAAGCCCTGAACAGCTGGGCATCAAAGATTACAGCACCTTCTATGCTGCGAAAGGTATGGACATGCAGGAAATCTGGAAGGAAGAGTCCACCGCAGGGCCATATAACTACATCACTTCCATCTGCACCAACCTCGCCAACCCCGGCTGCACCCCCGAAGGCACCTGCGTTTACTCCATCACCTCGCTTCCTCGTCCCGAAGGATGGTTCGGCGTCACGGAAGAAAACTACCGTGAATGGAAAAAGAAAAATGCGGAATATTTTATCGACGCAGAGAGCAAGAGGCTCGGTGTTAATCTCCGCGACCACATCCTCGAAATCGTCGTGGAAACCCCCGTCACGATCTCCCACTATACCGGCGCGTATCAAGGTTCCATCTATGGCTACATGCACACGATGGACGACCATATCGTCGCCCGACTACAAATGGGGGAGAAGGAAAACTTCATCCAAGGCCTCTCCTTCGCTGGCGCCCACCAGATTTCGGGCGATGGCATGGGCCCCGCCGTTACCAACGGACGCAAAGGCGCGAAGATTATCCTCGACATGATGGAAGAAGACGCCAGGGAGGGCAAATAAGATGAAAGTAAAAGGTTTCCTCAAAGACGTCGGCGGAGCAAGCCGCGTCACCAAAAGGAGGCAGCAAAACTTCGATAACGCCTCCGCTACCCCAAAGCCTTATGACCCCATCGGCGCCGTCGCTAAGGCGCTCCACCCAGGCTTCATTTCTATGAAGGTTACGGACGTTCGCGATGCTTCGCCTACCGCTCGCACCATTCGTTTCGAAGCGCCTCATTTTCCCTACTTTATGGCCGGCCAATTCATGACCCTGCGCCTTAAGATCGGGAACTCCCTCGTCACTCGCCCCTATTCCATTAGCTCCTCGCCGTTCCAAACTCTTGGCGAACATCCCTTTGTGGAAATCACCGTCCGCAAACCGAGGGAAAATGGCTTCGTCGCCGATTATCTCTATGACAACGTGAAAGTTGGCGACGAGTTTGAAGGAGAAGTGGGGCTTGGCGAATTCCATTATGGACCGATCCGCGATGCCCATAACGTCGTCGCTTTAGCTGGCGGCTCGGGCATTACGCCGTTCCTTTCCATGGCGCGAGAGATCCGCTTTGGGAAACTCGACATGAATCTCACGATTCTCTTTGGCTCGGTGAGTGAAGATGACATCATCCTCCGTAAGGAACTGGAAGAGTGCGTTTGCGACAAAGTCAAAGTCGTCCACGTCCTTAGCGGCGATAATCCAAACTGGAAGGGCGAACGCGGCTTCCTTAGCGCGGAACTCATCAAAAAGTATTCCGAGGGCGATACGACTTACTTCGTCTGCGGCCCTCAGGTCATGTATAACTTCGTCCGCAAAGCGTTAGAAGAACTCAAGGTCCCTGCTCGGCGCATCCGCTTCGAGGTGTTTGGCGCACCGCGCGACATCACGACCTTCGAAGGCTATCCCGTGGAACTTGCGGACAAAGAATTCCGCCTCACAGTCTGCCAAGGCATCCATGAGACGGTGATCCCAGCCAAAGCCAACGAGCCGATTGCCGTCGCCTTGGAGCGCGCGGGGCTCAAGATTCATACCGCTTGCCGTAGTGGTGCCTGTGGCTTCTGCCGCGTCAAAGTGCTTAGCGGAACCTTCTATGTCTGCCCTGTTGGCGATGGCCGGCGTGCCGCGGACAAGGACTTCGGTTATGTCCATAGCTGCGCGACCTATCCTACCAGCGATATCAAAATCAAATTGAACATCGACTAACCGCAGACCAAGGGGCTGTTCGAAAACTCATGAAATAAAATGAGCAAAAAGGACAGCCCTTTTTGTTGTGATTTCTTGTTGGGAGTTAACGAACAATCTTAGATTGTTCGAAAACCTATTTGCCAATGTTTTCCTTCATTTTGGCATTTAGC
>JAFVCC010000016.1 GCA_017479485.1 Bacilli bacterium | reverse complement strand
TGATGGCGGGTATTACCATACAACGGAGCGTACCGCTTCGATGGCGGAGCAGACTTATTACCAGCTTTGCATGGATTTCGACTATCAATATGGTCTCAAAGAGATGCTTCAAATTTCTTCCTTTGATGCGGAATTCCAGCGTCTCGGCTATAAAGATGCACTTCTAGGCAAAGATGTTGATGCTTATCAAGACGCCCTTTCGAAATTCCTCGTCGCCGGGAAGATGGGCGATAGCCATTATACGGCCATTTCGGAGGGCTTCTCTTCCATCCATCCGGGCGTTCCTGTTGCCTTGCGTCATAAAGACGATGCGGGTGAGCGCCTCGTCCGTCATCAAAAAGGCGCGTCCAAAGTCGGCCAAGCCAAGTCCTCGAACCAATTGAAGAACTTGACCTTGAACGTTCAAGACGAAACCGCGATGATCACGTTTAGCTCGTTCTTATGCGATTACAAAAAGGAATTCAAAGGCATCGATTACTATAAAGTTCCTGACGGAACAGAAAACGTCGACGCATTCCTCACCTCCAAAATGACCAGCCATTTCGTCGAAGGCATCTGCTACGCATTGAACGAAGTGAAGAAAAACGAGGCGATCAAAAACGTGGTCTTTGACGTCGGATATAA
This sequence comes from Bacilli bacterium, assembly GCA_017479485.1. Classification (GTDB taxonomy): domain Bacteria; phylum Bacillota_I; class Bacilli_A; order RFN20; family CAG-826; genus Alloenteromonas. Next base: position 7,152 of record JAFVCC010000016.1, on the reverse strand, counting down.
CACTGGCGGCTATACCATGTTCATCCCATTCCTTTCTGCGATTATGACCGATGATCCAAGCATCATCGTCGAGAATTCGATTTCCCATTCGCGCATCGAAGCCCATTATCGCGCCGACTTAAATGCGGATGGCGTCTATGGTGGAGCAGGGGATACCTGGAAGGGCAAATATAACTACTATATCCTACAAGCTGGCGGCAGTTTCTCCGCTGGTAACATCTTCCCTACCGCGGCGAAAAACGGTGGATACGCCAAGACGCTTGGCGAGCCTACTGCGGGCGGAGGATGCGGCGTGAGCCGCCGCTGCGATATCACGGGTTTCTATTATCAATATAATGGTTATCTAGGCTTTCCTGAGCGGAAAGATGATGGTAGTTACCTCAATTCCGAAGCGGGAACCACACCGATGATTCCCATGGACGTCAACGACGCCTATAACCTCACAAAGCTGAATAACAAGCTGAAAGAATTCTTACCTCACTAACCCCCATACTACCGACGAATAAGTCTCATAGAAAGATTGTGTTTTTGATTTTTCCCATACCTGTCGCATGAAAGCCAATCTTTCTTATGAAAAAGCGAGTGAAGTGTACTTGAATTTTCCGCTTTGGAAAGTAGTATCGAAGGCATAAAAAGAAAGGGGTTTATATGAATCAACTTTTAACCGCGCTGCGTAGGAACGCGCGCAAAATCATCCTAGTCTGCCTTTGCGTCTATGGACTTCTCCAAGTCATATGGACCATTGGCAACATGAGTGGAGGTAACGTTGGAACAATTCTTGGCGGTTTGCTCTATTTGCTTTGTTTGGTTGCGATTATCGGCGTTTATGTCTACGCCGAAATCAAAGACAAGCCGGAAGTCCGTAAGACCTTTGGTCTCATCTGGTTGAGCTACGTCGCCTTGAGCAGCTTCTTCGCCCTCTATACGGGATTCCAAACCGATGGCGAGGGAATCAACATCGCCCAGTCTATCTTCGGCTGGTTTTCCTTCGTCTGCGGCATGGCGTTATTTGCCTATTTCTTATTGGGGGTTGCCTTCCCGAAGGTCAAAAGCATCGCCGTTCTTAGCACCGTGTCGATCTTCGTCCTCTGCGGCTATGCCGTCTTCTCCTTCATCGAGGACATCCTCCGCTTCGTGTATTATTGCATGGAGGCCGGCAGCGAGTATAGCTGGGTCCAATGGTACTACTTCCTTGGACCCGTCGCTTCCATCGCTTTCGTCGCTGTAGTGATCTTTTTCTACATCCTCTACGTCGCTGCGCCGGCTGAAGATGCCGCTCCCGCTCCGATCGCGGAAGAAGCTCTGTCCAAGGACGAACCCAGGGCTGAAGAAAAACCCGCCGAAGAACCTAAACCTGAAGAATAACCGCCACTTCAAAATGAAAAATCCCTGCGTTTCTGCAGGGATTTTTCATATATTCTTAAGAGCTAGAACGTCACTTTATGGAAGGCTTTCTTGCCTTTTTTAATCTTGAGCCCGGCCTCGATTAAGGAATCCTCAATCATCATGTTGGGGTCAGAGACCTTTTCGTCGTTCACGGAGACTCCGCCAGCCTGGACGAGGCGTCGCGCTTCGGACTTAGACGGGGTGAGTTTGGTCATGACGAGTAGATCCAGCAAGCCAATCTTTCCATCAACCAAGGCGGACCGGTCAATCGCAGTCGAAGGCATGTTGGCCTCATCGCCAAGCCCCGAGAAGAGCTCGCGAGCAGTCTTTTGGACTTCTTCCGCTTTCTCTTTGCCATGTACTAATGCAGTCAGCTCAAAGGCGAGGATTTCCTTCTTCTCGTTGATGCGGGAGGCATCCCAATTCTCCATCTCCCGGATGGTTTCCATCGGGAGGAAGGTCAGCATCTTGATGCACTTCATGACATCGGCATCGTCGATGTTCCTCCAGTACTGGTAGAACTCAAAGGGAGTTGTCTTTTCCGGGTCGAGCCACACGGCGCCTTTTTGGGTCTTGCCCATCTTCTTGCCTTCGGAATTTAGAAGCAAGTTGATGGTCATCGCATAGGCGTCTTCGCCCTTCTTCTTGCGGATGAGCTCGGTTCCAGCGAGCATGTTGGACCATTGGTCATCGCCGCCAAATTGCATGTTGCAACCATATTTCTCATGGAGGTAGTAGAAGTCATAGGCCTGCATGAGCATGTAGTTGAATTCGAGGAAGGAGAGGCCTTTTTCCATGCGCTGCTTGTAGCATTCAGCGCGGAGCATGTTGTTGACGGAGAAGTGGGGGCCAACTTCGCGCATGAAGTCAATGTAATTGAGACCTAAGAGCCAATCGGCGTTATTGACCATGATGGCCTTGTCTTCGCCAAATTCGATGAAGCGTTCCATCTGCTTTTTGAAGCAAGCGCAGTTATGCTCGATGGTTTCGGGAGTGAGCATCGACCTCATGTCGCTGCGTCCGGTGGGGTCGCCGATATAGCCGGTGCCGCCGCCGATGAGGACCACAGGGCGGTTGCCCGCCATCTGGAGTCTCTTCATTAAGCAAAGCGCCATAAAATGCCCAACATGGAGCGAATCGGCGGTCGGGTCGAAGCCAATGTAGAATTTCGCTCCGCCCTTATTGATGAGCTCACGGATTTCGGCCTCGTCGGTGACTTGGGCGATCAGTCCGCGCTCTTGTAATTCTTCATAGATTCCCATAAGGTACCTCACAATGATTCGGGTCTATTCTACAAGAATAGAATTGGTTTTAAAGCAAAACCCACCGGATCAGTGAGCTTAAAATGAAAAATCGCGGCAAAACTGCCACGATTTTCAAAACATGGGATTTCTTAGTCTAAGCTCACGATGGTGTATTCGCGGGACCCTAATCCAAGCTTCTCCGCCGCTTCGACGGTGTGGATGCCATGGCGGGAATCCATGCGTTCGATGAGTGCAGCTTTGCCGGGATCTTTGCTGTTTTTGACCGCGTCATAGCAAGCTTGGTCCAAGGCGACGGGGTCGAGGGAGGCGAAGACGCCAATGTCATCCATCTCGGGTTCATGTGGATTGGAATCGCAGTCGCAGTCCACGGAGAGACGATTCGCGACGTTAATATAGGCAAGATTCTTATATCCGACGTAGCGGAGAACGGCTTCGCAAGCGTCCGCCATCGACTCAAGGAAATCGTCCTGCTTGGGGGCGAATTCGTTCCAGCATGTTTCGGAGGAAGTGGTTTGGCCGGCGGAATGGATATAGGCTTTGCCCGCGGTAGACCCGATGCCGATGGAGATGTTCTTTAACGCACCTCCAAATCCGCCCATCATATGTCCCTTGAAGTGAGAAAGAATCAAGACGGAATCATAGTTGTTGAGATGTTCGCCGACGATATCTTTGTCGAGATGGAAGCCATTATGGACCGGGATTTCAATTTCGCCGTGCTCGTCCATGAGGTCGACATTGAAACGAGGGGAGAAGCCGTGGGCGCGGATGGTATCCCAATGCTTCTTGGGATCTTGGCGCGAGCCGCCATAGGCGGTGCAGCACTCGATAATGGTTCCTTTTAGTTCGTCGACGAGAGGGCCGATAAGCTCGGGCTTCAAATAGTTATGGCCTCCCATTTCGCCCGTGGAGATTTTGACGCCGACATTGCCGCGAAGTTCTCTTCCTAGCGCATGGTAGATCTTTTGAAGGCTTTCGGGAGTGATTTCTTTTGTAAAGTAGACTTTGGATTTATTCATAATGTTACCTCAGGAGCATTTTATCGGGTTTTACTCGACTTGGCGATGCCGCTTAGCAGAAAAAAAGACCCTTTTTTCCTACCAAAGGATTGTCGAACTCTTATAAGGACTTGCTCTCCACGAAGAAAACAAGGAGCATCGCTTGCCCGCATGATATAAAATGTGTCCCGAAAGGAGGAACTTATGAAAAAAGCATCCAGAATCTTGCTACTCGTCGGCGCCATTGTGTCCATCTTCTATGTCGTAGTCTTTGGTATCCTTAGCATCGTCTTCGGCATTTTGGGCTCCGATACGGCCAAACAGGTCGTTATCGATGGCCTTAAGGACGGCAGCATCACTACGAGCATTCAGGGAACCCCTGAAGAAGTTGCTGCCGCACTTCAAGCCGTCTTTAGTGCCTTGTCGATTGTCTTCGTGCTCTTTATGATCGCTTCCATTGCCTGCGCGGTCATCTCTTTCATCGCCCGCGCAAAGCAAAATCGCCCCATGTACATTGTTGCGATTGTCTTCGCGGTGATTTCCGGCACGGTCTTTGGCATCCCTGGCGGTATCTTTGGCATCGTTGCTCTAGCGCAAGAGAGCAAGCCGAACGCAATTGAGAACAATTAGTTCTTGATTCAATTAGTTGACTGAAAAAGGGTCCCGATTTGTCGGGGCCCTTTTGGCTACTAGTTGGCTCGAGTATTAGAGCTTGCGGTTGTAGTACTCGATGATCTGAGATTCGCTGATCTCTTGGGCGAGTTCGTTGCGTTCCGGCTCGCGGAGGAAGGTGCCTTCGAACTTGTCGGCGTCGGTCTTGACGAAGCCGACGGAAGCGGGCTTGGATTCAAGGGCTTCCTTAACGCACTTGAGCGGGGAGTCTTCCTTGAGGGAGATGACATCGCCAACCTTGCAGAGGTAGGAGGGGATGTCGACCTTCTTGCCGTTGACGAGGATGTGGCCGTGAGCGACGAGCTGACGGGCACCAGCGCGGGTCCTGGCGAAGCCCATGCGGTAGACGAGGTTGTCGAGACGGGATTCGAGGATGCGGAAGAAGGCTAACCCAGTGACGTTGGGGTCTTTCTTCGCGATGAGGAAGAGGCGGCGGAACTGACGTTCGGAGACGCCATAGAGGGAGCGGAGTTTCTGCTTCTCGAGGAGCTGAAGACCATACTCAGAGGATTTCCTCTTGCGATCTTGGCCGTGTTGGCCCGGGCCATAGGGGCGCTTTTTGAGCTCATCACCGGTCTCGAGAGTGGAGAAGCCAAGGTGACGGCTGCGTTTCCATGCGGATTTAGACATTTTTATGTCTCCTTTCTTTGTTGCTTGCAAAGTCCAGAGGGTATCTTCCGTCTTTCCGGGTGTCGGAGCTTCCGTTCGGCCCTAGTAGCGGGGGCTTACTTGTTTTGATTTACCGACGTCGGGCGAAAGGGTAGATGCCTGCTGCTTTCACACGCGATGGTAAGTATATGCGCGTAGGGGGCTCAACGCAACAAGTTTTTCTAGAGAATGAGCCCGTTCCTTGGGATTATTACCTACCAACACGATTTATGCCTTGCCCGCGCCGCAAAATCTATCAATAATTGGTCCATTATGAATAAAGCGCTTGGACTACTTTATCTCGCTGGCGTGTACTTGCTGAGCTTCGGCGTGGCGATGTATGCCGGCACCGCCTTATACCTCTATACCGAAATGCCTCCGCTGCTGATTGTCTTTATTTCCGACATTTTGGCAACCATATTCATCTTTATCGCGGGGGTCATCCGTAAATCGCCTTCTGTCTACGATCCTTATTGGTCTGTGCAGACGTTCATATTTATGGTTTTCCTGATGCTGATTTACCGGAACTGGAACCTTGGATCGATTCTCGTCCTGGTGGTCGTTGGCATCTATAGCGTGCGTTTGACCTGGAACTTCTGCATCGGCTTCGATGATCTTAACTATGTGGATTGGCGTTATAAGATGCTCAAGGCCAAAACGGGACGATTCTTCCCCTTTGTAAATTTCTTTGGAATCCACATGATGCCCACGGTTTTGGTATATCTGGCATCGGTACCGATGTTCCTTTATGCCAAAGAGGGGACTTTCCATCCTTTGGATTTGATTGGGCTCATCTTCATGCTGGGCGCCGTTGCAATTGAAGCAACCGCGGACATCCAAATGAAGCGGTGGGCCAAAACGCGGAAAAGTCGCGAGGAAGTCATCTCCGTCGGATTATGGAACTACTCCCGTCACCCCAATTACCTTGGCGAGATTTCTTTCTGGGCCGGAGGCGCCTTATTGATGCTGCCTCGCCTGATTCAAGGGAGCAACGAGTGGCAGTGGCTTTCGGGTGCGGTTTTGATGGTCTTGCTCTTCGTCTTCATCTCCATTCCGATGATTGAAAAGAACTTCCTTTCTTATAAGCCGGCCTACGGCGATTACCAAAAGCGCGTGCATATGCTGCTATTGCTTCCGCCTAAGACAAAAGATTCCAAAAAATAGCGTTTTCCACAGCAAAACCCCAATATTTTGAGAATTAAAACCGCAAATTGACGTCTTGGACTCGCTTCCTTGATACCTTCTTTTTCCGATGCTTTTCGGCGATTTGGCGTGTGCTAAATGGACAAAAGGAATCGATTGCGAAAAATTTTATGCTTTATGCGTGCGAGGGCGCGCTGACGTAGGTACAATATACGATATGAACGTATTTGTTTTGCTTTCACCTGTCGGAATTGGCCTCATTGCCGCTGGGGCCGCAGTCGCTGTCATCGGCATTTTCCTGCTTCTTCATTTCACTATTTTGGCGTCCATGCGGTATAAGAAGACCGTCCGCGATCTTTCGCGCCGCTTTGAATATCTCCATGCCTTATTGACCGGCCAAGATTCGCAATATCTCCGTCGCATCGAAGCCATCTCTCAAACGAACCTTCTTTATACCGATACCCACGCGACCTACAACAAACGCTTCAAGGACATTCGCGATAAAAGCGATTCTTCCGCCCAAGCCGCGATCAATAATCTCAAAGACCTCCTTTCCGAGCGCGCTTATAAAGCGTTAAAAGCAGAACTTCCGCGCTGCCGCACCATCATCGAAAACTACGATGAAGAGGTGAACGCGTTGAACAACGACCTCCTCCTCATCATCAAGCCGGAAGAGGAGTGCCGCCAGATGTCGCTCCATCTCAAAGAGGAGCTCCGCAAAATCAAGCAGAGTTACTTCATCAAGCAGGCGGACCTTGCCTTAATGGCCGCTTCCTTCGACCAGATTTTCAAGCAGCTCGATGAGCAGTTCCAAGCCTTTGAGTCCTGCGTGGAATCTGCGCGCTACGATGACGCGAAGGGAATCCTCCCAGAAATCGCCGCCGTCATCAAAGAGCTTGGCCGTTGCTTGCAAGAACTCCCGAATATCTGCATTACCATCACCACGGTAATCCCGGATAAACTCGCCTCCCTCCAGAACCGATACGAAGAGATGGTGCGCGCCGATTTCCCGCTTCATCACCTCATCGTCAAAGGCAACATCG
>JAFVCC010000079.1 GCA_017479485.1 Bacilli bacterium | reverse complement strand
TTATTAGGCGCATTTCGCGCGAAAGGAGTCATGAGATATGAAATGGTATGACATCATCTTCATCGTTGTGTCGTTAATCATCATCATCCTTTCGCTTCTTCAAGGTGGTAAAACCGGTGGTGCCTCTGGCGCGATTACCGGTGGCGGACTTAACGTCTTCGCCAAAACCAAGGAGCGTGGCTCCGAGAAGGTGGTTACCTGGCTCACCTTCGGATTCGCCGTCTTGTTCCTCTTCCTTGCTTTGACCATCTCGGTCATCGCTGGAAATGGTTCCTCCAGCAGCGATTCCGAAGAGGCTCCTGCCGCTGCCATCGCCATCCTTCCCTTACTGTTCTAACTTCAAGAAAGAAGCAAAGCGGCCGTCGGCCGCTTTTTTCATCTTTTTATCCACTTTTCTGCGCGAAGTGATACTATCCCTTCCATGACCATTAAAGAATTTGTAGCAAAAGAAAAACAAGCTCTTTCCCTAGACGTGTCGGGGATGGAGCGCAAACCGCACCTCGTCATCATCCAAGCCAACGATTCTCCGGCTTCGGATGCCTATGTGCGGGGCAAGATGCGTGATTGCGATGAAATTGGGGCGCGTTCCACCCTATGCCTGCTCCCTCCGACTACGGAAGAAGACTTCCTGCTTCAAAAGATCGCGGAATATAATGCGGACGACGATGTCGACGGGCTCATTGTTCAATTGCCTCTACCCAAGCACATCTCTGAGGCTAAAGTAAAACTCGCCGTCGATCCGAAAAAAGACGTGGATGGCTTCCATCCATTAACGACGTTTATTCCCTGCACGCCGAAGGGCATCGTGGACTATCTGGCCGATATCGGCTTCGAGTTCCAAGGCAAGAACGCGGTCGTCCTTGGCCGCAGCGAAATCGTCGGCAAACCGATGGCGAAGTTATTGCTCGCCAAAAACTGCAACGTCACCGTACTCCACTCCAAGACGACCGAAGAAGATAAGGTCTTCTACATTGCTCATGCAGATCTAATCGTCGTGGCCATTGGTAGACTTGGCTTCCTCGACCAGCGCTTCCAGTATAAAGAAAGCGCGGTCATCGTCGATGTCGGCATCAACCGTAACGAAGAAGGAAAACTCCGTGGCGACGCGGTGGCAGATCTGCCCGTCGCGGTGCAGACCCCCGTTCCTGGAGGCGTTGGGTTATTGACCCGCCTCGCCTTAATGAAAAATCTCATTATCGCTGCAAAAAACCGATAGAAATTCAAAATTGCATAGAAAAACCGGCATCAATTGATTGGTGCCGGTTTTGCAATGATTTCGTTATTCCGCTTCGGGGTTTGCGGGGTTTTCTTCGTTTTTCGGTTCTTCGTCTTTGGGTTCGTCAACTTTCGGTTCTTCTGCAGCAGGAGCAGGTTTGTCCTGAGGCGTTTCTTCTGTGACGTCGCCATCGATGGCATTGTCGTTCGGGCTCTCTTTGGCTTCCTTTGCCACCGACTTAGCAAGCTTCGCGGCAGCGCAGGCTTGAGCGATGAAGACGATGGTTCCCATCAAAAGCGCAAGGCCGACAAGGATCAAGAGGATACCAAAGAAGATGAAGAAGAGCTGGAGCAAGGCTTCTTGATTGGCATAGACGAGGATGAGGATGCCGCCGGTGACGAGGATGATGCCACAGACGATGCTCAAAATGTTCGCGACCGTTTTGCCAACTTTCTTGACCATGAAGACAATCGCGAAAAGAAGCGCGACGCCGCCAAGGGTGATGAGCAAGATGCCAAGGAAATAGGCTAAGTACTGGAAGAGCACGGTCAAATAGGCCGATTCGCCACGGCTTACGAGCACGAGCAAGATACCGATGGCGAGCTCGCTGGAGGAAGCAGCGGCGCGGCCGAGCTGGCTCCGCAGGGTTTCTTCTTCTGTGTTGGCGATGATGCTAAGCGCGAGCGTGAGCAAGCGAAGCGAAGCGTCGACGATGACTAAGATGCCGGCGATTAAGATGATGACGTTTTGGAAGTCGACGTTGCCGGAATTGACGCAGGTGACTACGCCGAGAGTGACAAATAATGCGGCAACAAAGAAGTTCCAGATCGTCCAAATGATTCCACCTTTACGAAACATTGTGGATACCTCCTGTATATCTATGTGCTGATTATTCCTTCCCTTTAAGGGAAATTCAATCTTGCGCGCATAAAAACGGTACATAAAGCCTACATAAGGATGAAAAACATTGCTAAGATTATGTGACAAATCCTATGGCATCAAACGCATCCAACTACAAACTATTTGGCATTGACTTCTCTCAAAACCCCGAACAACGCGAATTAATCCGACTCATCAACGACGACCCCGAGCGAACGCCCGTGGTTTTTTGTCGTGGTAGCGCGGGCACGGGCAAAACCTTTGCGACTCTCGCAGCGTGCTTGAATTTGGTCCGCGGTAAAGGCTCTAAGAAGCGTTATAAGAACATCTTCTATGTCCGTGAGCCAGTAGAGATCGGCCATCGCCTCGGCTACCTCAAGGGTACCGCGGCAGATAAATATGGACCCTATATTGGTCCGCTTATGGATAACTACGACCATTTGATGGCCAACGCACCTCAGGAGGAACAGAATACCTCCCATAAGATGCTGATGAAGAAGAAAGTCAAAAGCGTCAAAGAGACGGACGACGAAATCTATGAGTCCGCTTATTACGAAAAGCTTCCAAGTGACATCGTTCCTCTCGCCCCAGAATTCATGAGGGGCCGTTCCTTCAGCGACTGCATCATCATCCTCGACGAGGCGCAGAATATGACGTTAGATGAATTGCAGACCATGGTTACCCGCATCGGAACCCAGTGCAAGATGGTGATTATCGGATCGCCCAACCAAATCGACGTGCCGGGGCAGACCGCGGAGAATAACGCTTTCGACACCGCCTATGAGATTCTCAAGCCAACGGGGCTTGTAGGGTTCGTTGAGCTAGCCAAGCCGATGAGAACCTCGTTCGTCGTCGACTTCGATCTTCGTTTCTTGGAATACAAGCTGAAGCACAAAGATTCAAAAATCTAAAAAATAAGGAAGGTTTTGCAGCCTTCCTTATTTTTTTACGTTGTTTTCGATGGCTTTTGGACCTTCGATGACATCGGGGTTCGGATGTACCTCTTCGGCGTCGATGTAATCCTGCGTCTCTTCTTTCTTGTGCTTAGCAGAACCGGATTTATGAGGCACGACTTCATAGTCGCCGCGGTCTTCCGCTTCCGCCTTGTCGATTTCCTTCTTGGCCTTATGACGGGTAATCAAGGTGATGACGAACATGCCAATCGCGGCAAGGCTAAGTACCGTGCCGATAAGGATGAGAACGAGCTGATCGCGGGAAGAAGCGGTGTTGTAGAGAACCTCGATAACGACGCCGACGCCGACGAGGATGGCGGCAAAGAGGATTTCCATGACCGGCATGAAAAGCTTGGCCATCTTCTTCGCGATGACATAGATGGCATAGACCAGTAAAAGCGCGCCCATGACCATCATGACGATGGCGATGAGATTGACGACCATATAGGCGAAGATGCCCTGGTTGCTGTAATGGGTTTGAATGAGGATGAGCAATACGCCAAGGGAGATCTCAAACCCAGCGATGACTAGGGGCGATTGCTCCTCGTCTTTTTGAATGCGAGCCAGGAACATGACGATACGGAGCAACCCATCCAGAATCACAAAAGCTGCAACCGCATAGGCGACCGCATTTTCGATGCCCTCGGGTGCCTTATTACCCTCAACGCCGCTTAGGATGCCTGCGACGATGGCCAAAACACCACCGGCGAAAAGAACGATGGATTCGATGAGATTCCACCAAAACCAAAATTTATTGATACGTTTTTGCTTTTCAATGGCTTCGGACATGTTCTGCTTTCCTCCGTTTTGCTGTGGTTTATAGTATAAAGGCTTTTTGAGTTGGGGAGTTTCTTATGAAGAAAAGTTTATTGAAAAAGTATGCGGAATTGATTGTCCGCTCGGGCATTGCCCTCAAGAAAGGGCAGACGGTGGTCATCCGTGCGAACGTTGGCATCGAGCCCTTTACGGCGATGGTTGTCGAAGAATGCTATCGTAATGGCGCGAAACGCGTCATCGTGGAATGGGGCAGCGAAGAGTGTGCCCGCGCAGCCTATAAGAAAGGAAAGAAGGAGAACCTCGCGGAGGTGCTCCCTTATGAGATCGAGAAAGAGAAGTGGTTCAACGAGGAACTCCCGTGCTTCCTTTGGCTTGATTCGGACGATCCCGATGCCATGGCGGGCTTAAACCAAGACAAGATGGCCTTCATCCGCAGAAAGAGGATGGCCGCCCTCTATCCGTTAAAGATTCAGCGCGAAAACCATTATCAGTGGTGCATTGCGGGCGTCCCTTCGCCTGCGTGGGCAAAGAAGGTTTTCCCGGATTTACCGCGAGGAAAAGCGGTGGAGAAACTCTGGGAGGCCATACTTGCAACTTCCCGCGCTTTAGATGGCAACGGCATCGAGAACTGGAAGAAACACGATGAGGATCTCAAGAAGCGCTGCGCCTACCTCAATTCGCTTCGCCTCAAGAAACTGCATTACACCAGCTCTAACGGCACCGATTTAACGGTCGGCCTCATCCCTGGCGTCATCTTCCTCGGTGGTGGCGAATCGACATTAGAAGGAACCTATTATCAGCCCAATATCCCTAGCGAAGAATGCTTCACTTCGCCGATGAAAGGAGAAGCGGAAGGTATC
>JAFVCC010000015.1 GCA_017479485.1 Bacilli bacterium | reverse complement strand
TGTTAGGTAGGAGGTAAGACCATGAATACTCTTAATCCCGTCATCGGCGTCTATGAATTCGAAACCGTGGTTCAACAAGGCTACTACGTCGATAAAACCGAGGCTCTCCAATATATCTACGATTTAGGAGATGGCGGAACGGTGGCTCTGTTCTGCCGTCCGCGCCGCTTTGGAAAGTCGTTGATGCTTTCGATGGCGGATACCTTCTTTGATGTGCGTAAAGGAGATAAAAGCGGTCTATTTGAGCATTTCAAGGTGGCGTCGCTTCCTTGCTTTGCCGCGCATAACTCGGTTCCCGTCATCCACTTGGACTTCAAAAACTGTCTCGGCGAGAATGCGGAGACGATTTTAGGGTCTACGTTCCGAGCGATCCGCGAAGCTTTTGAACGTTATCTCACCCAAGATGAAATTGTAGGATTATCTTCCTCGGAGGCGGATTCTCTTCGCGCGTTACGTAATGGAAATGCGAGCCGATATGAATATGAGTCTTCGCTTCTATTGCTTTCTAAGGCGGTGTGCCTACAAAGCGGGTGCAAGCCCATGCTGCTTTTAGATGAATATGACGCGCAGATGAACGACGCCTTTGCCAAAGGGTTCCTCGATGAGGTGTCTCCCTTCTTCAAGGCGTTCTATGGTTCCGGGCTAAAAGGGAATCCCTATTTACGCGTTGGCATCATCACGGGAGTGCTTCCGTTTGCCAACGATTCGCTTTCCTCGGGCTGGAATAGCAGTCGGCTCGATAATGGGGTCTATACCGTTTTCCCCAGCGAATGCTTTGCCTTTTCGGAAGAGGAAGTGGACCGCATCATGCAGGACTACCATACCTTGGTTCCTAAGGAAAAGATCCGTCAGTGGTATGGTAACTACGTCTATGGCGAGAAAACTTACTATAACCCATGGAGCATCATGAATTTCTTCGCGGGCAGGGAACGGTTTAACCTCTATTGGAACCGCACGGGTTCGCTTTCGGTCATCGAGGATCTCTTGCGGAGCGGCTCGACCCAACTGAATGCAATCGTCCAAAAGATCTATGCGGGAGGCGAAATCGACGCCCAAAGCGATTTCTCCTACCGTTATGGGGATATTTACGCGACGGCAGAAGCGGCGTTGCTCTTCCTTTATTCTAGTGGCTACCTCACCTCAAGCCGCTTTGACGAGGAGGGGAGGATCTATTTCGCCATCCCAAACCAAGAAGTGCGCCTCGCCTATAAAAAGAACATCATGGACTACTATGAGTCCAAAGGCGCGCCGTTAAAAAACCTCGGACGGCTAAAAGAGTGCTTCCTTCGTGGCGAAGTCGAGGAAATCCAAGACTATTTCGAAGAGCTGCTAACTGCCATGAATTTCACCGAATATGGGAACTGGATGGTTTACCAGTCTCTTGTGGCTTTCGTCTGCGCGACGGTTTTCGATAACTATGTGGTGGACCAAGAGATTAGCAGCGGGGATGGAAGATGCGACATCTTCATGGAACCCCGCGATCCACGCGAGCCTGGATTCCTTTTGGAAGTCAAAAGCAGCAAGACCCGCACGAGCGAGGCGCGCCTTATCTCATTATCGTCTACGTGCCTTGCCCAGATGGAACGGATGCGCTACGCCGAGAGGCTGCAACGCAAAGGCGTAAAAGAGATCCACCTTTATGGCGTCGCGTTCTCCTGGAAGCGGTGCCGCGTGAGCCATAAAGTAGCATTGGATTCCGATACAAAGTAGGGGTAAGCGAAGAAAATACGAATCTAGCCCTCGTCTCGCTATATTTAAGAAGAGTGTTTGGAGTTCCTTTGGAGTATTTCTATAATAACGGGGCATATATCCTATAGGAGACATATCGATTTATGGCAGAAACTTTATTGCACAATATCGCGGTGCTCATCGACGCGGATAACGCGATGGTTCACAGCGTGTCCGCGGCGTTACGTCAAATCGCCCTCGCGGGGCGCATCAGCTTGAAGAGGGCTTATGGTAACTGGACGAAGGACATTCTCTCTTCCTGGGAATCGGTGTTAAAAGACGAAGCCATCCATCCCATGCACCAGATCGACTTCGTTAAGGACAAGAACGCGACCGACATCGCCTTATGCATCGACGCGATGGATTTGCTTCACTCGGGAATCTACGATGGCTTCGCGATCCTTTCTTCCGACTCCGACTTCACCCCGCTTGCCATCCGCTTAAAGGAATCGGGGGCGAAGGTCATCGTCTGCGGGGGCAGCAATGCCCCGCTAAGCCTCGTCAAGGCCTGCGATACCTTCTACCGCTTCGATGGCTCAGGCAAAAGAGCGGATGATGACCTCTCGAAGGCCAAGAAGAAGCGGGAGCAGAAGAATCCGGACGAACTCCATGCCCTATTACGCGAGGCCTATGAATCCTATAAGCGTGAGGACGGCTACGCCCTCCTCTCGCAGGCAGGTCTATATATCAACCGTAGCCTCCCGGACTATGATGTCCGTGATTATGGTGTCTCGGGTCTAGGCGCGTTCTTAGAGAAATATGATGACCTCTATGAATTACGTTCTACCTTGGCAGCGACGGGGCCCGCGATTCTCTCGTACCGTTGCAAGTAGGCTTATATAAGCGTGACATCTTAGCAGGTCAAAGCCCGTTAAAGTCCTAGAGATTAAGGCGGGCTTTTCCTACATACAAGGAAAACCCCAGGTTTCCCCAGGGTCTAGTGATGATGTAGTAGGTATTGCGATTAGGCTGCGGCGTTACGAACGTAGAACGGCAACTTGATCTTGACGGCTTGTAAATCCGTTTCTGCACGAGTTGTGATTAAAGGATCCGTACCCTCAAACCACGCAGTGCAGCGAACGGTTAAAGACACTAAGCCTGGATCGGCGGGTTTTGCAAATGTTCCAATGTAATTGGTTGCGGTAGTCGCCGGAGTTGCGGTCGCGGCATGGTTATACCTTGATCCGTTGATGTCCGATGAATCCAACAAATCGCCTTGTTCGTTAGCGGTATCATGGGTATATGCACCATAAGGCGTGGCGGGAGGAGTAGCGGTAGCGGCGTGGACGTAGCGAATTTTATCGACCACGGGAGTAGTTCCGTCGTCTCCATCGTCATTCCACGTGCCTTGGGTAGCGAATGGAGCCCAAACGACACCATTAGCGGGACTGCCGGCAGAGCCCGTAACAAAAGCAAGACGGAAACCTTGAGCAGTGTCAGTTACGCTTGTATTAGTACCTGCGGTGATTTGAGCGGTTGCCTGACGGACGTTAAAAAACAGGTTGATGTTGGTTTTTTCGGCAACGAACGTGTACTTAAACGTCATTGTCCATGTGGCGGCATAGTAGTAGTGAATTGGACTTTCGGTACCAACTTCTCCGTAATCCCAATTGGTCGCTGGCGTAGTAGAGGATGCCCAGACACCGAGATCTTCAAAGTTAGTGGAACCTTCGATATCCGTATACAAATGATCGCTCGTGTGGTCATATGATGCATCTGCCAAAGCGGTGCTGGCGTTGAATCCGATCGACTTGCCTTTAGTCGAAGTGCCATCGTCAACTACAGAAGTAGCAAGACCGGCGGTTAGGTCGCAATCCAAGTTACCGTCTAAAGATCCAACTTTAAAATTGCCAGCGCTCGTCGTGAATGTACGTGTGGATGTGCATTAGGAATCAATGTTGCCTGCGAGAAAACACGATAAATCCGACTGAGTCAGCTTTTCCTAATGGATTGAGCATTAAATTAGTGGTGCAAGCGCGGCCACAGCATGATTCACAATGTGTTTCCGACTGTGAATCATTGCTTCTATTATTTTGTCTGTACTTGGTGTCGTCTTAGTCAATGCTTTGTCCAGACTTTCAGCATTCTATTTAATTAATTGAGCCTAGCTTGATTTGGTGCCGATCTGAACGAGAGATAATCAATTGTTAGAAGAGCAAACGGCTTGAGCGAACAGATTTAAGCTAAGTCATATCAGTTGGTAGAACCGCCAAAGATTCAGAAAAATCCGTTAAAAGTAAAACATCGATGTTTAGCCATTTTTCTTGGTCCGAAACAAATATTTCTTGACGGAAATAGCCCTTAGTCAAACAATAATGTCGCAAAGCCACTTGGTAAGGAAAGTCCCAAACCTTATTAAGACGACGATGCGATGAAAACCTATCATCCGTTCAAGTAAGAGATTATTTGAATGATTTTGTC
>JAFVCC010000078.1 GCA_017479485.1 Bacilli bacterium | reverse complement strand
CATGCGGTTCACGATATTCGTGTAGCTTTGGATGATGCGGACCACTTTCATCGAGACTGCTGTATCCACATAGTCGGGGCAAGGTTTGCCATAAACCCCCTGCTTCTTCATCTCGATGGCCATATCGGTGGCTTGGAGCAATTCCTTCTCGGTGATGCCGGCGATGATGAAATCTCCGGCTTCAATGGCCTCGGGACGCTCGGTGGAAGTGCGGATGCAAATCGCGGCGATCGGGCTACCGATGGAGAGGTAGAAGGACGACTCTTCAGGTAAGGTCCCCGAATCGGAAACGATCGCGAGGGCGTTCATCTGGAGGTTGTTGTAATCGTTGAAACCAAGCGGCTCATTCACTTTGACGCGGGGGTCGAGTTTAAAGCCACTCGCATCGAGTTTCTTCTTGCTTCTTGGGTGGCAAGAATAGAGGATCGGCATGTCGTATTTTTTGGCTAAAGCGTTGATCGCGGAGAAGAGAGAAAGGAAGTTTTCCTCGCGGTCTAAGTTCTCTTCGCGGTGGGCGCTTAAGAGAATGTAATGGTCTTTTTCTAGCTTTAATCTCTGCAAAACGTCACTCTTTTTGATTTTATCGAGGTTCATGGAGAGGACTTCCGCCATCGGGGAACCGGTGACGTAGGTACGCTCTTTGGGCATGCCACATTCGATTAAGTAACGACGAGCCGCCTCGCTATAGGGGAGGTTGACGTCGGAGATGATGTCGACGATGCGGCGGTTGGTCTCTTCGGGGAGGCATTCGTCTTTGCAGCGGTTCCCAGCTTCCATATGGAAAAGCGGAATATGAAGACGCTTCGCATTGATCGCGCTTAGGCAAGAATTCGTGTCGCCAAGCACGAGCACTGCCTCAGGTTGAAGCTCCACCATAAGGTCATAGGTTTGGCTCATGATGTTCGCGCAGGTCTCGCCCAAATTCTTCCCGGCGACATGGAGCAAGATGTCGGGACCACCTAAATCAAAGTCTTCCCAGAAGACGGTGGAGAGGTTCTTGTCGTAATTTTGGTTGGTGTAGCAGATGAGGGTATCTAAATATTCTCTGCTGCGCTTCATCACCGCGGCGAGACGGATGATTTCAGGGCGCGTGCCGCAGATGATGAGGAGCTTGGTTTTGCCGTTATTTTTCCAGTTTGCCATAGTAGGGTACCTTATTTCTTATCTTCCGCGAGCCTCTCTTGGATATAGGAGAGCTTCGACATGGTCGCGATGATTTCTTCTTTGTTTAAGCGATAGGTGTTATTGGAATTAAATTCCTCGATCTCCACCGCTTTCTTGTTGCCATCGCTGAAATACTTATCGTAGTTCAAGTTACGGTTATCCGCGGGCACGCGGTAGAAGTTGCCAAGGTCTTCGGCTTTCGCGCATTCTTCTTTGGTGAGCAAGGTCTCATACATCTTCTCGCCATGGCGAATGCCGATGATCTTGATGTCTTCTTTCTTGCCACCGAACATCTCGCATACCGCTTCCGCTTGCATCCCAATCGTGCAGGCGGGGGCTTTTTGGACTAAGATGTCGCCGTTTTGGCCGTGCTTAAAGGCGAATAAGACGAGGTCCACCGCTTCTTCTAAGCTCATGATGAAGCGGGTCATGGAAGGTTCGGTTAAGGTGATGGGAAGCCCTTGCTTGATCTGATCGATCCATAAAGGAATGACCGAGCCACGGGAGCACATGACGTTACCGTAACGCGTGCAGCAGATGCGGGTAGAACCCGAGTTACGGGATTTGGCCACCGCCACTTTCTCTTCGATGGCTTTGGTGATGCCCATCGCGTTGATGGGGTAAGCGGCCTTATCGGTGGAGAGGCAGATAACGCATTTGACTCCTTCTTCGATTGCCGCGGTTAAAATGTTATCGGTGCCGATGACGTTGGTCTTCACCGCTTCCATCGGGAAGAACTCGCAGGAAGGAACCTGTTTTAAGGCGGCGGCATGGAAGATATAGTCCACGCCTTTCATGACGCTGCGGCAAGATTCGAGGGAACGGACGTCGCCGATATAGAATTTGATCTTCTGCGCATAGTCGGGGTATTTGGCTTGGTATTCGTGACGCATGTCGTCTTGCTTCTTCTCGTCGCGAGAGAAGATGCGGATTTCGCCGACGTCGGTAGTTAAGAAACGGTTAAGGACCGCGTTACCAAAAGAGCCCGTGCCACCAGTGATGAGAAGCACCTTGCCACTTAATACGTCAATATTCTGGTCGGCGTGCTCTTTGAGCTTCTCTTTGACGCGTTCAAGCTTGAGTTGGTCCACTTGCACTTCGTCATTTTCATATAAGACGTAAGTGCGAAGGGGCATGCCGACGATTTCGGCGGCTTCTTTTTGGGTCAAATTGCAGTTTTTGCGTAGTTGTTTCAAATCCATTTGTTTTTCCTCGGTGAAATAATAGCCTCACGAACCTTATATGAAAAGAGAAAATGCAATATTTGCACTTTTGTAGATAAAGATACAATGGATGATTCAAGGATTAGAACCGCTAAGAACGTCTTGAGGCGCCCCTTTTCTTTGGAACATATGGAAAGAATCGCCGCCTAACGTCTATATTTGATCGCGTTGCCGCCGCTAGGATATTGATCAAACGGTTTATGCGCTGACCTGCTCCACATCAGGCGAATATCGAAACCTGCCTGGCTTAACTTATCGACCAGGTTCTTGCAGTTGGTAAACTCAGACTTAAAGGCATTCACCCCTTCGGCATTGAAGAGTTTGATTAAGCCTTTGATGTTATTTAACTTCTTAGAAGAGAACACCAGTTCCTCTTCAAAGCACTTTACCGACATAACGAAAATGATGTCTTTATTCGAGAGACCCGATACTCTTTTCAGCGTTCGGATGTTCTCTTCCAAGATGGAAGTGCTATTGACGTCGGTGTCAAAGACCAAAACTACCCTCGTCCCCTTTTTGATGGTCATCGCCTTGACGTCGCTGATGCGTTCCGTAATCGGGTTTAAGATTTCGATCCTACCAGGGCGTATTAGAAAGTCCTGGTTCTTCGCATGCATATAGGAATGCAGAAAGTTATACTCGCACCCTCCCTCCACATAGTATTGATATATGTTTCGGTCCATCGCTAATCCTCCGCGATGTTCAGGATCTTATTGACGTCTGGACTAACGCCGAAGAAATCGTTGTCATAAAGGTTTTTGATGTTCACGTTATTCCGTTTCTCTAAAGAGGCAGCATTGGTCCAGATGATTTTGCTGCCGTCTTCTTCCTGCGTCTTGTGAATAAAGTTAAACGCGTGGTTTGGCAAAGGTAGAGCAAGGAGCTCGGTGTTGTGTGTGGTGAAGAAAAGTTGTTCGCCATCGCCTAGAAGGGAAATCATTTTTGTGAGACAGGCAATCTCAATGTCGGAATTAACATAAGAAAACTGCTCGTCAACAAAATAGAAGCCATTCTCGTGCTTCTTAATCGAGTACATTACGCCTGCGATATTTACGGCATATTTTGTGCCGGAAGAAAGCCTTCGAATCGAATTTATTTTGGATTTATGCGTAACCGCGACAGCATCTTTATCTTGAAAGACAATAACGAAAGAATCAGGGATTTCTTTGGAGGGATAGACATCTTTAATAGAAGAGTCCATCGTAGTTAAGACGTCTTTATATATATTGCAAAACTCTTTCTTATCTTTCTCTTCATATTTACAGCTAACGAGATCAAAGCCATCCTCAGTGGACGGAAACGAAAAGTTCCAGCCGCCAAACTCAAATTGATCCAAAGCTTTAACGTAGTTTTCAAAAGGCTTAGTCTCATCCAGTTTTGCTACCAACGATTCATATGTATCGTCCGCTTCTGCTTGGAGTTGTCTTAGTCTTACAAGGAGTTCATCGCTATTAGCTTCTTTTTTAATCTCCGCTCGAAAGAAAAAGCCATTGCTAAAAGCGCAGTCCATCAAAATAGAACACCGCTTTTCCGGCCGGCTGATCACGCTATAAATAGTGTTGCTTTCTTTGTCGGCCAAAAACCGAAAAATACGTAATAGTGCTCTGCCCAGAGATGTTTTGCCTGAGGCGTTAGAACCTACGACAATATTGACCTTACGGTACCGAATCTTGGGGAAGCGAGCAAAAAACTCTCCCTCTAACGAAGTGTTAACGAGTTTCTTCGGGTAAGAGAAATCCGTAGAGAAATCGTTGAAGCAAAGAACGTTGTCTAAATCTAAACGGAGTACTGCCATTTGTTTTACCTATTAGTTCAAAGTTTTTGAACAAATAAATTATAAACGTTTTATGGTTCTCGTTTCAACCACTGCATCCAGCGTCAAATAAAACGATACGCGTAAAAGAAGCTCAGAAACGCCGACCTTCGGGCGACCATAAAACTAGGCACTTTGTAATTAAGTTTTGAGGGCTTAATCATCTTCGGCGATCTAAGACATTTTTGGTCTCTAAATGCGATCAATTTTAAGGTTATAAACATGTTCCATGGTTATAATCTCAAAATTTGTTACTTATCGGCGCGATTTCTTGGTTTTTGCGGGATCTTTGCAGCTATCTGAAGGTGCCACCACGGGAGGGTCTAAGCAGGGCTGTAGACTGCGCACAAAATGAAATCCGAAAACCAAATC
Organism: Bacilli bacterium; assembly: GCA_017479485.1. Lineage (GTDB taxonomy): Bacteria > Bacillota_I > Bacilli_A > RFN20 > CAG-826 > Alloenteromonas. The sequence goes on along the minus strand of JAFVCC010000078.1, from coordinate 6,638 downwards.
TGTCTTGCTAAACACTTTTACGACAACCATGCAAATTGTTAAGTAGGAGAGACCAAAACCATCAAGGTTGAAGCGAGGCTGGTTTCTACCAGCGCAACGTCCCTAGATTTTCAAAAATTAATACGGGTTTTGCAGGGATTTCTGTTCACGTTGCAAATCGCATCAGTCCTAGATAAACTATAGCCGACATAAACCGATAAGGTTTGAAAAGGGGTCCGAAAGGATGCCCTTTTTTGCGTTAGCACTGGAATAGCCTCCGTTTGACTTACCCGTCTTTGTTATATAAAGCACAGTCGGAAATTACCGCGAAATGTGATCGAGGGTATTTTCAATACGCTGATTGGAGAAGAAATAGTCTACGATTCCATGAGGCTATCGCGGACATCTCGGGCAACACTAGGGTCCTCGAGTCGCATAATGGTGCCTTCTTTCTGCCCATAAAGATAAGGGTTAATGCCGCCATAATAGACGATGCGCTCATCGATGATGACGAGATTAGGCAGATCTTTGCCAAGACGAAGCAAAGAGGAGAACTCCCCGACCTCCGCACCGCCAGAAACCAATATGGAATAGGGACAAGAAAGCAAGGCGACCAGGCGGCTAAGCCGATCCTCGTTTGCAAACCCAACGAAGAACAAGACGGAAGACTTTGCTGCTTTGAGGTCCTCCTTAAAGCGCGCTTCATAATCCGCGTGGCTTAAGATGTCGCTATGGTAGGCGGGATTGAGGCCAACGAGCTTGTACCCGAGATCGAAGTAACCTTTTTCTCGGGCGCGATACATTTTGGAAAACGCGGGAACAAGAGGATCGACGTAATCATAGACGTCAACTTGTTTGATGGCCGTCTTCTTTCGCTGAAGCCTCCCGCAATATTGGGCCAATATGCCTTTCCAGCGGAAGGGATAGGTAATAAACAACGTGTCGAAACGGTCGTCATCAAAGCCTTCGCCGATATATTTTCCAATCGACACCGTAACAAAGGGCTCCTCCCCTGCTTCTTCAAGCAATGCCTGGTTTTGTTCTCGTTCTTTTTTATCTTGCCCGCCATAGAGCAGGATTACGCGGGTCCCTTGTTTGAGCAAGGCAAAATAAAGAAGCCGCGCATGATCGATTCGCTCCGTAAGGACGAGGGCTTTCTTCCCTTGGCTATAGGCAGCATAGACGTCTTCGACGATGAGGCGATTTCTCTCCTTGTCCCGCACCGCTTCCGCGAATAAGCCCGTGATATCCGATCCATCAAGAAGCGATGAGAATTTCGTGAAGCGGGGATGGTAGTTTTTGATGAAGCCTTCATTTTCTTTGACTTCGTCGAGTTCTACTAACGGCCCAAAATCACGGTAGATGAATTCTTCCCGCGCATCGGAACGTTCGATCGTCGCGGTAAGCCCATAAAGGTATTTGGGCGAGAGGCTGCGGATGGCTTCTTCAAATTTAACGGCCGCCATATGATGCACTTCATCCACGATGACCATGCCATAGGTTTTCGCCTTCTGGCGGAACGCCTCGTTCCGGACTAAAGACTGGATGGTGGCTACGTCGATGACGCCGCTAAGCTTGTCCCCGCTTCCTGAGAGGAAGCCGAAAGTCTTGCCTTCTTTCGTAGACTCAACGTCTAGATACTCTTCGAGCCGTTCTTTCCACTGCTCGAGTAAGGTCATCGACGGCACCAAGATCAGCGTATTCACGCCACGACGGCATATTAGCCCCGCTCCAATCACGGTCTTACCAAAACCCGTCGGGGCGACAACGATTGCCGCATCGTGGTTCAGTGCGTTCTCGAGAAGCGGAATCTGTTTCTCCCGCAAGGTAACTTTCAAGGTCGATGATAACGGTGCACCCCTGCATAAGGAGGTCGTCATCTCATAAGGAATGCCTTTTGCCTTGAACAAGCGAACCACGTCTTCTTTAAATCCGCGGGGCAAACGGAAATATCGCGCTTCCATTTGGTAGCACGACAAAACCTTAGGGACGTTATAGACGTTCTTTCGTGCGTTAAGTAGCTTGAAATACTCTTGGTTAAGAATACTCGAAGCACGGGCAAAGAAGCGTATGGCGCGCGGGGTAAGTTCGACTTTCGGAAAATAGATGTCGCCTGCGAAAAGAAGGTGGACAGTACCCACAAAATCATCCGCGGATAGGGGCATCTGGTGCAGCGCTTTTTCACCGAAAAGGCCATATTCGTCTTTCTGAAGTGCGAATTCGAGGAGCTCTTTAGCACGACTCTTCGAAATCTTCTTTACGGTCGAAAGATATTCGATGGGCTTTTTGATGGGACGGAAGTCCGGATTTAAGAAAACGGTGTTCCCTTCTTCGCCGCACTGCTTATTTAACGGCAAGCCGATGCAATTCCCATATCCGCCCTTCTCCACCTTATCTTGGTTGGGAAAGATGCGGTCATAGGACTTGAAGTCAAAGCCGCCGAAACGGTCCATCGCATCGGTGAGAATGTAGTTACCGATTTTGCGAGCGTCGGCGGCTTTGATTTTCTCTTCGAAGAAGATCCATACGTGAATGCCGTGTCCCGATTGCGAACGTTCTAATACCGGTTCGATGCTTAGGGAGCGTAACGTGGAGCAAAGGCGAGAAGCGTCCTCAAGGTAACTCGCTTCATCTAAATCGAACACTAGGAAATATACGTAGTTCCCATCGTGGATCGGATAGATGCCAATCATCAGCCGCTCATCATTCATATGCCCCTTGATTGCGGCTTCGTCATAGGGGCGCGGAACGAGATGAGGGCAATTCTTACAATGGGTATTCTCAATATCGCACCCAACGCTTCGGTTGAATTTGTTCAAGCATCCTAAAGAATAATGTTTCTTCCCGTCTTTCTTGGATATGTAGCGTTCGGCCACCGCATCAGGTCGGCCTTTGAAATAGTCCATGAAAACGCGGAGTTTGTCTTCTTTTGACATCGATAAGCCGAGATAGGCGGTCCCATCGTCTTCATCGATGGAGCCGAAGCGAGCTTCGTAGTCATCGAGCTTGCGTTTGAGATGGTAAATCTCAAGCAGCAGCTCCGCTTTGTTCATCTCCTCATATTTCATGGGCTAAGGATAGCATGAAACGGCGTTCGAAGAAGGACTCAACACGATTCCTCTGTGCAATTTGGCATGGCAGCGCAAAATAAACGTCCATTCAAAGATGAGGTATTTCGCTCCGTCACTAGCCTAAGCCTATATGCTTCTTATGCTTAGGCTTGAACACATAACGGAATTGAATGTCAGTAAATCGGCAAAAGTTATATTCAACAATTTACGTAAATCGGCAAAAGTCCACTTACTGGGCACGCGAAAGTCCAAAATCTGCAAAAGTTGAAAACAGTGTGCAAGAATGGCTTCACTCCCGAGAGACAAGACGCATTCAAAGACGTTCTTAATATGCTCGACATCGTAGAGACGAAGTAATCCTGTCGTTTGCTTGGTAGCCTACATAGAAGCAATAAGGCCTGGACGAGTGGAGCGTTAACTCCGCTATTAGTCCAGGCCTTATATGCTTCTTAGGTACGTCTACTACTTAGTCTCTTCTAAAGAGGTCTCTAGTGTATACCTTCTCCTTTACGTCATCTAAGCAGTTATCGTAACGATTAGCGATGATCGCGTTGGAGAGGCGTTTGAATTTCTCAAGGTCGTTGATAACCTCGGAACCAAAGAAGAGGTCTCCATTAGGAAGGGTAGGCTCATAGACGATGACCTTCGCCCCTTTGGCTTTAACGCGCTTCATGACGCCTTGGATGGAGGATTGGCGGAAGTTGTCGCTGTTGGACTTCATGGTGAGACGGTATACGCCGATGACGACTTCTTTCTCTTTTTCTTTGTCGTAGGTGCTGCTACCAACATAATAGCCAGCAAGAGAGAGTACGCGGTCGGCGATGAAGTCTTTCCTGGTTCTATTGGATTCCACGATCGCGGAGATGAGGGTTTCGGGGACGTCCTCGAAGTTGGCTCTAAGTTGCTTGGTGTCCTTAGGGAGGCAATAGCCGCCATAACCGAAGGAGGGGTTATTGTAATGGGTGCCAATGCGGGGATCTAAGCAGACGCCGTCGATGATCGACTTGGTGTCTAACCCTTTGGATTCGGCATAGGTATCAAGTTCATTGAAGTACGAGACGCGCAAAGCTAGGTAAGTGTTCGCGAAGAGCTTTACGGCTTCAGCTTCGGTTAAGCCCATGAAGAGGACGGGGACGTCTTCTTTGATGGCTCCTTCTTTTAAAAGCTTTGCAAAACCCTCGGCTTTTTCTTTTTGAGCAGGCTCACAGCCCACGATGATGCGGCTTGGATAGAGGTTATCTTCTAGGGCTTTGGATTCGCGAAGGAATTCGGGGCTAAAGAGGATGTTGTCCGTGTGGTATTTCTCTCTGACGGATTTGGTATAGCCTACGGGGATGGTGGACTTAATCACCATCGTCGCGCTCGTGTTCACGCTTAAGACGAGCTCAATGACTTGCTCGACGTATTTGGTGTCGAAGAAGTTCTTGATGGGGTCGTAGTTGGTTGGGGCGGCGATGACGACATAGTCGGCGTCTTTATAGGCGGAGGCGCCATCTAAGGTGGCGACGAGGTCGAGTTTCTTTTCCGCGAAGTATTTCTCGATGTAGTCATCTTGGATCGGGCTGATCCTCTTGTTGACCTTCTCGACCTTTTCGGGAACGACGTCCACTAAGGTGACGTGGTTTTTCTGCGCGAGCAACGTCGCGATGGATAAGCCGACGTATCCGGCTCCTGCTACTGCAATTTTCATGTATTAATTCCTTCGTTTGATTTATTAATCGTGTATATTATAGGTGGCCTGGGGTTACCCCACGCGGTGAAAGAGCGCGTTTGTCGCTCTTTTATTTTCGTTTCTGAACTGGCTCAGCCTTCAACGGGTAAAATTTCCTTTAAAGTAAAATAGCTTTTATTCGTTGACTTGGTCGTTTTATCCAAGCGCTCGACTCGAATGGTTGCTTCGCTTGGGATGGGGTACTGTTTTTCATCAGAAAACACCTTGTCCAACTTGCCTTCAATAATCACGCCGTCTTGCGTTTCAAAAGTAAAGTTTCGTCTTTTGACGTTATAACCCTTCAAAACCCCAGCATAAGTCTCAACGACAGGTACGCTGAGGGTGGACTCATGAAACTCATGGCACAAATCATCGACTTTGCTCGAACGAATCGCCGAAGTCTTTATTTCACCGTTGGCGTTTTTAGTATATATCTCAACGCCATTACCAACTTTTTGGATGTTGTTGAACACTTTTTTGATTTTGCTAATCGCAGATAAGTTATCCTGAGAGAGCCGGATCATTTCATCGATATTGTCCGCGGCAAAAACATCCCGAGCTCGTTGAAATACTTTTTCCGGCGCATCCCCTTTAGCAGAAAGGACACCATCTTTAGGAAATACGGATATAACCGTAGACCCTGGGCTATGGAGCACGTTATAGTCCGCGGAGTTACCACCCATAGCCTCTATTGACTGTGAAACGCCCGAGAGCAGGGCGATGTCTTCTTTTAATCCGATGGCATGTTGCGTGCTATACGGATTGATGCGGAAAGCAATGCACGGTTTGTTCTCAAAAAGGGGAACATGGAAAAGGTCTTTGGCAAAGGTTTCATCCGCGCCGTCGTGCCCAATGAAGAATTTTTCATGAGGCAAATCATCGGGCGCAATAGACATCTGCCGAACGACTCGATAACTGTCGTTTAAAAGATCGTGTTCGATGGTGAGGGAACTATGTTCATGCAAGAGGAACGCTCTTCGTAAACTATATTGGTTGGTTTTTAACGAATAAAAGTCATCGTTCTGCAAAGGGCAGGCAATCCACCGCTCCAACTCATCCTCGGATTCGCATTCGTAGAACAAATAAAGAGAACCGTCTTCTTTTCGACACGTGAAAACAATGGGGTACTCTAGTGAATACAGCGCTTCCGCAAAGGTGAAGCTTCCGATGTTATCCAATGCAATGGCTTTCATAAATCTTCGTTTTTGATTTCGAACGCGAAATCTTCCGCAGGTGAATTACCAATATAATCATACAGGAAATAATCCAAATGGCCTTCCTGGTTTGCCCGAGTTGAAATCCCTCTAGAGATACTCGTGAATCCTTTGGCTAAGCCCACGGTGTTCTTTTGAATATTTTTTGAAGCGAAGTATGCTTTTTTCGCGGCGTTTAGGCCAGCAAACAAAGATACACCGTATATGCCTCTTCCAACTTGATTACTCACAAACTTAGCTTTGATACTAGGATGCTCTACTATGTAGGGCTGAAATGAAGAACTGTCAAAGTCCACGCTTTTGACAAATCGATACACCTCAGGGTAATCGACGTGTTCGCTTTCACTCGGCTGGTACTGTTCAGGAATTACACCATCCACAAACTTAGATGCTGGCATGGGTTGATAATACCAACGGGCAAACCGTATTTCGATGAGCCTAGGCGAATTGGTTCACATCAATTCCGTTTCCTATGGTCTCTCAGACCGCGAAAGCAAACCCTATCTGACTTCAAAACACGATTTGTGGTTGCTTTATGGGTGCTAATTAGAATTTATTCGATTGCTTTCAGGCTGCTTAGAATTCCTTCGCTCCTGGGGTTAGCGTTTTTCTTTTTTTCTCCAGCAAATCCCCAAGATTTTCGGCAACAAAAAGGGAATCATG
>JAFVCC010000014.1 GCA_017479485.1 Bacilli bacterium | reverse complement strand
GCAACGTTTTCCATGGTTCTTTAAAAATAGCATAGTGCCTTCCTTCAGTCGAGATAGGCCATCCTTAACCCGTTCTAACGGAGCGGCAAGATTGATGCGTAAAAAGCCTTCTCCGCCTTTGCCATACGCTTCGCCGGCGGAGACGAAAAGCCCGGTTTTCTCCCGCAAAAACCCCGCGAATTCTTTACCATCGCCACAAACTTCGCGCGCGTTGACCCAAAGAAGATAAGTAGCGTCTCCTTCGATAACGTGAAGAGCGGGGATTTCTTCGCAGATGAATTTGCTCGCATAGGCGCGGTTAGAGGCAATGTAGGATTGAAGCTCCGAAAGCCACTCCCTGCCCTCGTTTAAGGCGGCAGTTGAAGCGACGCAAGAGAAAACATTGGGTTCGGCGACCTCGTCGGTATTGATCTGGCGTTCCACTTTCTTACGGATTTCATGATTTGGGATCACGATGGCCGAAGTATGGATGCCCGCAAGGTTAAAGGCCTTCGTTGGAGAGAAGGCGGCATAGACCACGTCCTCTACTCCTTCAATCGAAAGGAAGGGACCATAAGGCTTCCCGGGGATATGGACGGGACCATGAATCTCATCGGAGAGGATGATGACGCCATATTTCCGAGCGAGGGAAGCAAGGCGCAAAAGTTCCTCTTTGGTGTAGATCTTTCCCACGGGGTTATGGGGGTTACAGAAGATGCAAAGTTTGGTTTTCGGATCGGCAAAGGCTTTTTCGATGCCTTCGAAGTCCAAAGAATAGGAGCCTCCATCAAAAAATAGCGGCACTTCAACGGGAATGCGGTGGCTATTGACGATAGAATTGAAGAAGATGTTATAGACTGGGGTCATGACAACGACTTGGTCCCCCACTTCAGTCAAAGCGCGGACCGAAGAAGAACACGTCGCGACGACGCCAAGGCAAAAGATCAAATCCTCGGGGTTGATGTTCCAGCCATAAAGGTCATGGTAAAAACTTACATAAGCGTTTCGCCAGGCGTCATCAGGCTCGCAGTACCCGAATACACCATGTTCGACGCGGCGCTTTAAGGCTTCTTGCACACATTCGGGCGCCTTGAAGTCCATATCGGCGACCCACATTGGGAGCTCGTTTTCTTTAACCGCCCACTTGATGGAGCCGCTGCCCCGACGATTAACTAATTCGTCGAACTTACTCATGATTGATTTCCGTCCCATTCGGATCGATGGCGGGGTCATCAAAGATGATATCGTCGACTTTCTTGCAGACGATGCGCCCGGAAATCGGGTTCTTGATGGAGACGACATCGGTGAGGATTTCCGCATCGATGTCGCTACAGTATTCAAAGGAAAGGTCGGTATCGACGACGCGGCAATCGACAAGTTTGATTCCCTTCATGTAGCAGAAACCCTGATGGGAATGAATCTCGCAATGGACAAGGGTGACGTTTTCGGCATTCCAGCCAAAATATTCGCCTTCGATATAGCAGTTTTCCGCGCGGACGTTCTTGCAGTTCCAGAAGGCATCTTTGGTGCGCAGCACGGAATTCTTGATCACGAGGTTTTTGCAACCGTCGAAGGCATAATTGCCCTGGAGGTCGAGGTGATCGATTTCCAAATCGGAGGATCCCATACAGAAATAATCGCCGTTTTGGACGATCGCGGTGTCGAGCTTAACGCCCTTATTCCACCACAACGTTTCCTTCGCGTCGGTGAATTCGGCATCGGTAATCAGGAGGTTCTCGCATTTACGGAAAAGCTTTGGCGCGTCGAACTGACAATGGGAGAACGAGGCATTTTTGGTATACCAAACGCCCGCCCGAGACATCGGCATGAAGGTGGAGTCGATGACGTTGATTTCCTTGCCATACCATAAGGGGTATTTATAGCCGAAGGTCGTGTTGACGACATCGACGTCGATGGCTTCTTTTAACGGAGATTCGCCATCGTCAAATAAGCAAGAGTCGACATAGGAATCGCGGATTTTGAATAACGCACGTTCTCCGGTGAAATGTTCGTTGAGATAGTTAGACATAGTTACTCCTTAATGACTTCTTTGCCCTCGGAAAAGCAAATCGTCTCCACGCCAGCGAGACATTCTTGAATCAGCGATTCGTAGTCGAACTTCGATTCAAAGTAAAGGCAATCGTCGAGATGAGGTTTCGTCTTGGGCTTCTTGGGTTTGAAGATCGTGCAGCAATCTTCGTAGGGTCGGATGGAAATATCATAGGTGCCGAGTTTCTTCGCTTTGGCGATGATGGAAAGCTTGTCCTCGACGCATAAGGGGCGAAGGATGGGGAAGTTGGTGACTTCCTCAATGACACCGATGGATTCTAAGGTTTGGCTGGCGACTTGGCCGATGGATTCGCCCGTCGCGACCGCGAGGGTTTTGTTTTTCTTCGCCATAGCTACCGCAAGGCGGATCATCATTCGACGCATAATCGTGATGCAATATGGCTCGGGGACATGCTCATAAATCGCTTCCTGAATCTTGGTGAAGGGAAGGATTTGCAGCTTGATGTCGCGTTGATAATCGTTGAGGCAAGCGAGGATGTCTTTGAGTTTGTCCACCACCGCCATCGAAGTATATGGAGGCGAGGCGAAATGGAGGCATTCCACCCGGATGCCGCGCCGCATCAAAGCAAAGGCGGCCACAGGGGAATCGATGCCGCCGGAAAGAAGCATCGTCACCTTGCCAATCATGCCCAAGGGATACCCGCCTAAACCGAGTTCTTCATGGCAAGATAAATAGCAAGCATCCACTCTTAAGGTCATCTTAAGCCGGGTGTCCGGGTTATGAAGGTCGACTTCAAAATCGCCATGGTCCAGCACGTAATCTGCGACTTCGACGGTGATGCCGTAGGAGTCAAGAGGGAAACGTTTATCGACGCGCTTTACGTCAATTTTAAACGTACGCCCCCCTTCTTCTTGCAAAACCTCCAGTGCGGCGAGCTTCATCGCTTCAAGCGTCGGCTCACATTTGGCTACGGTAGAAATACGTTGAATGCCCGACACCTCCTTGAGGCGAGCAATGACGGGCTCAGGGTCGGAATCATTGAGATAGACATAGATGTGGTCGCGATCACTTTTGGCTTCGAGCCCAAAGGATTTGAGCGACGTGCGGACGTTATGAAGCAGGCAGGCAATGAAGGCTTTTCGGTTGTCGCCTTTGGTAGAAAGCTCACCAAAATGGATCATGAGCATGTTGGCTTTCATCGGGGGTGTACCTCCTTAAGTAATTGGTGTAGGACCTCGAGGAAACGATGGACTTCTTCGAGGGTATTATCGGTAGAGAATGAAACGCGGATGCTGTTGCTTGAGGTTTCCATGTCTTTCCCCATCGCAAGAAGGGTGGAGGAAGGATGGTCGCTGCGGGTGGAGCAAGCCGAGGTGGTCGAGACGTAAATCCCCTTCTGGGATAGCGCCTCCATAATCACCGAAGCGCGGTGAACATTGAGGGAGAAATTGAGGACGTAAGGCGAACCTTCACGGTAGGAATTGATGGTAACGGGCTCGTTTTGTAGTCCCTCATAGAGGGCATCAAATAATGGGCGGACCTTGGCTTCGTCCGCTTTAGGATTCCTTAAGGAATTTTGCACCGCAAGGCAAAGGCATTGATTTAAGGCAAGCGAAACCGTGCCGGAGCGAAAGCCCCGTTCTTGTCCGCCGCCATGGGCGAGCGGAACAAAGCGGATGGAGGACTTATAGACCAGGGCACCAGATTCCTTTAGGCCATGGAGCTTATGGGCGGAAAAACTAAAGAGGTCAATGTCGGAATAAGGAACCTCGATTTTTCCCACCGCCTGGGTAAGATCGCTATGGAAATAGGCCTTTGGGTATTCATGGACGATCTTCGCTAGAGCCTTCAAGTCGTTGATCGCGCCGGTTTCATTATTGACGCCCATGATGGAAACGAGAATCACGTTTTTATCCATGTAGGCGCGTAACGTATCGGGCTCCACCCGGCCAAGAGCATCGACCGGAAGCTCGATGGCTTCAAAGCCAAAGGCGCTAGCTAAATAGCGCATCGGTTCGGTAACCGAAGGATGCTCTGAAGCGGAAAAGAGGAGCTTTTTGCCACGATTTTGATAGGAAAACGCTACGCCCTTGATGGCGAGATTGTTCGCTTCGGTGGCGCCAGAGAGGAAGGCGAGGGAATGGGTTTTGTCCACGTGAAAAGCGCTAAGCACCGCCTTGCGGCATTCCTCAAGTTCCCTGCCCGCATCACGACCAAGTGCATGAGCGGCGGCGGGATTCGCGAATTGGTTTACGTTCGATTTAACGAAAAGGTCCAGGACGTCTTGGCTCGGAGACGTGGATGCGGCGGAGTCGAAATAGATCATCGATTACTCTCCGCGGATGCGCTTCAAACAAGCGCCAGTTTCCGTATAGGCACGGCGGAAATCGCCGTTGAAATAATAGCTTTCGGTCTGCTTTAAGGCTTCGTTGACTTCTCCAAGATGGCGACGGTCGCGGTTGGCGAAAAGTATGGCCGAGTCGGCAAGTTTGCATTGCTCGAGGTCATTCATGACGGCATCAAAGAGAGAAGCGCCTTCCTCTTGGAGATGGCCAATCAATTCATTCACCGCTTCAACGTCAATCGGCAAAGTGTGGACGATTTTGAAGACGTCGTCGATATAGCCGTAGCATGCTTCGATGGCATCCACGTAACGGGTGCGGACCACATCAAGCCCGATGTGGTCAAGCGCGACTTCGCAGCGGTGCAGTTTATCGTAATATTCGGCGATGATCGCAACCGCGGATTCCGTGTCGGATTTTAACGACATGAGGTAGCGTTCGAAATCATCAATCGCGGTCGATGCGGCTTCCGCTTCGTCGCGAAGGGTATGCATCTTTTCCACAAGGATGGAATAAGGTTGCTTAGTACCGGAATGAATGAAGGTGTCGAGGGAGCGCTTGGTCGCACCGGCTTTATTGATCAGGTTCTTAATCGCGTCGATTTGGGACTGAGCCTTCGGCGGGATGACGTAAATGCTCTTCACTTCCGGCAAGCCATTAGACAGACGGATGTATTTTTTCTCGATGGTAGCTTCTTCCGCATAGATGCTTTCGCATTCGTTTTCGAAGATCAGACGCGCTTCTTTTTCGCGGTCGAAGAGGTCGAAATATTCGTCGATGTGGGCGATGATGCCATCGAGTTCTTCGTTGACGCGGCTTAAGTCGAACTGAGTGACGCGCTCGGTGATTTCCTTCAAAAGGTTAT
>JAFVCC010000077.1 GCA_017479485.1 Bacilli bacterium | reverse complement strand
TCTGAGCGGACGTAAAATCCGCTTTGGATTGCTCGATGGTTTTCTCGTCTTCGCTCTCGACGAATTCGTCTTCGTCCGAGACGATGAGGCAGAAGGATTCCTCCCCTTCCTCGTCTTCTTCAACTAAGCCGAGGACATAGTGATATTCTGCAAGTTCGCCTTCTTCGTCATAGTGGCGGTCCACTAGAACATAAGAACCGTTTTCATCCGCCCCGAGGAGGCGAACAAGAGTATTTCCCTCTTCGTCCACGGAGCGGTATTTCGCGGTGAAGGATTTTAGGATTTCATCGCTGCTCGAAGCGAAGTCCTCCAGCGAATCCACTATGGCGGTGCGAGCTTCAGCGCGGGTTATTCCGGTTGAATTTGCCGCGCATGAGGCGAGGAGAAAGACGGGCGCGAGAAGCGCAATTGCGTTCTTTTTCATCGGCTTATTTTCCTTTCTTGTACGCTTTACGGAATTCGCGGACCAGCCTTTTGCCCTTCCCCTCGGACTCGCATTGGTCGAGGAAGATGGAAGGCTTTCCGCTTTTCCTCCTCCGATAGTCATAGACGAAGATGCCAATGACATAAAGGGAGAGCCCCGCAACAATAAGAATCGAAACGAGGGTGGGAAGCATATTAGTTGGCCTCCCTAGCTAATTTCGCAAGCTCCTCTTTCTTGCAGGCATGGCGGTACCAAAGGTAGGCGCAGACGAAGATGGCAACGATTGCGGGGATAATGATGGCGAGGGTCCAGACATAATCGAAGACCAAGCGCACCATCAAGGAGACGACATAGGAAGTGCCAAGCCAGAAGAGGATGGTCCACTTCAATTGTCCTTTGGGGAGTTCGGCCTTCGCGGTAGCGACGGCGGCGAAGCAAGGAACCGTGGTGAGGTTGAAGATCAAGAAGGCGAGAAGCCCACCCGTGGTAATGCCGGTGCCAAGCACCATCGATTCCACCGCATCCGCACCACCGGCGATGGTGATGAAGGCGTCGGCGACAAGTTCTTTCGCGACGAGGCCAAGGCTCGAGGCGAGGGTGAGCGACCAGCCAGCGCCAGAGAGATTATTGCCGAAGCCAAGCGGGAAGAAGACCGGGGAGATCATCTGGCAGATGTTCTTAAGAATGGAGCCTTCATAGTCGGCAAGAGGCTCGCCAAATTCATCCACGAGGGATGGGATATATTGCCAGGTTGGGGTGAAGTTGGAGAAGACCCAAATGAGCACGGCGGCCAAGATGATGACCGTGGACGCTTTTTTGACGAAGTCTTTGGTTTTGTCCCACATATGGATACCAAGGGCTTTCCACTGGGGCTTATGGTAGGCGGGAAGTTCCATGATGAAGGGAGGAACTTTTTCGCGCTGGGTGGTCCAGTGCATCAAGATGACCATGGCCACGGCGAGAATGATGCCGACGAGGTACATCGATAAGCCAATGAGTTCGGCGTTCCAACCGACCTTAGCGGCAAGGACGCCCGCGACGGCGGCGACAGCGGCGACCTTCGCGCCGCAGCAGAAGAAGGCGATGACGCGGATGGTTTGGGTGCGTTCTTTATCGGTATTCAAGGTGCGGGTATTGACCATCGCAGGGACGCCACATCCATAGCCCATGAGCATCGGGATGAAGGCGCGACCGGAAAGTCCAGCACGGCGGAAGATGCGGTCGAACACGAAGGCGACGCGAGCCATGTAGCCGGAGTCTTCGAGCAAGCTGAAGAAGAAGAATAAGCAGAGAATCTGAGGCAAGAAGCCAATGACGGCGAAGAAGCCATCGTTGATGACTGAGCCAAGAAGCCCGACTGCCCAATCCGGCGTGCCGATGGAGGTGAGTCCATTTTCGATCGATCCCCAAATCCATCCCGTGATGCCATTGACGAGATTGGCGATGATGACGCCGATGGAATTGATGCCGTTTTCCGTCCAGAAGAGACCCTCGAAATAAGGATTTCCTTCGAAGCAGGTGGAGAAGGGAACGCCCATCTTGCCTAAGTAGAGGAAGTCCTCAGCGAAGGTAAGGTGGAACATTAAGAACAACGCGATCAAGAAGATCGGAATGGCCAAGAAGCGGTTGGTCATGATGCGGTCAACCTTGTCGGAAGGGGTGAGTTTTTCCGCGGCGGATACTTTTTGACCATGGCGGGATTTGACGTAGTTGCCCGTGATGTACTTGTAACGCTCGTCAGCAGTATCTGCTTCGAAATCTTCTTTTTCTTTGTTGTTAAGAAGAGCGCGGACTTCTTTCACGTCCTCAGGGCGACGAGCTAATTCAACCTCGTCGTTTTCGAGGGCTTTAATCGCGTGATAGAGTGGGTTTTCGACACCGCGATGTTCGTAAATATCCCGGGCTTTTGCAATGATTTCTTTATATTTTCCGTTTTCTAGGACGGTGTAGCCGCGACGGGAAGTGCGACCCGCTCTTAGCGCGGCGGTGATCAAGATGTCGAGATTACGACGGTGCAAAGCAGAGACCGAAACCACTGGGCAGCCAAGGGAAGCAGAGAGTTCATCCGCATCGATGGATTGCCCTTCTTTTTCCAAGACGTCGGTCATGTTGAGCGCCAAGATGACGGGAACATCCATTTCCAAGATCTGGGTGGTCATATAGAGGTTGCGCTCAAGGTTGGTCGCGTCGATGACGTTAATCACGACATCGGGCTTTTCCTCCAAAATGAAGTCACGAGAGATGACTTCTTCGGGGGTATATGGGGAAAGCGAGTAGATACCCGGCAAGTCGACGACTTCGCAGGTTTCCCCGGTTTTTTTATTGCGATAGGTGCCCTGCCTCTTCTCGACGGTAACGCCCGGCCAGTTTCCAACGTATGCCGTAGCGCCCGTAAGGGAATTGAATAGGGTGGTTTTGCCGCTATTGGGGTTGCCAGCTAGGGCAATAACGATTTTCTTATCGTCCATTTTTCTTCACCTCCGCCAGCTCAATTTCCACATTCACGGCCTCATCTTTTCTCAAAGAAAGTTCATAGCCGCGAAGGGTAATCTCAATCGGATCGCCAAAAGGCGCTTTCTTGCGGAAATAAACTTCCGCTCCAGGGGTCAACCCCATGTCAAAAAGGCGGCGGCGGACGCGTCCCTCGCCGTGAACTTTGACAATGGTGCCCGACTCGCCAACGGCGAGAGTGTCTAGGGTCTTTATCATCATACATCCTCCATTACTCCGCGATTGTTTTAAGGAGTAATTGTCCAGACTAGAGGAAAAACTCCATTCCGAACGCAATAATCATAGCGTCTTGCTCCTTGGAATCAAGGAAAAGTTAAGTCTTATTAACTAGAACCGTAAAGAGGAGTTAACAAAAAGCTGATTTCAACGAGTAAATCAGCATTCTTTGTATATTGAAAATTATTTCTTGAAAAATAGGAAGCCCTTCTTTTCTGGTCCTTCTTGGCGGTCGAGCACACGATATCCGCCGTCCTCTAACGCTTTGGTGGCTGGGCTATAATCCAAACCTTCTGCGACGAGAAAAGTAGCCTCCCCTTTGCGGTGATTTGCTTTAACTTTCTTCGCTTCAGGCAAAGCTCTGCGGATGGCGTCGGCGACGTGGGCCTCGCACATGGGGCAATGCATACCATCGATTTTTAACGTTATTTGGCTCATAGGGATTCCTCGATTCTTTTCGCGTGCATATTTTACCGAAACTCACCGCGGATAAGTGTAAAATCTTGCCGAGGTACTTATCATGGATTTAGATCTGCAGCGTTTCATCGATTACGTCAAAATCGATACCCAAAGTGACGATTCGAGCGATTCGGTTCCTTCCACGGCGAAGCAATTGAATCTCTCCCGCAAACTCCAGGAAGATTTGAAAACCCTCGGCATCGATAGCGAGCTCGATGAGTTTGGCGTGGTCTACGCGAAGCTCCCTGGTAAAGAGGGCTTAGACCCCATTGGATTAAACGCCCACGTTGACACGGCATTGGAGTGCTCCGACGAAAACGTGAAGCCCAAAATCATCGAGAACTACGACGGTGGCGTCATTGAACTTGGTCATGGCTACAGCATGTCGCCAAAGGATTTTGCCACCTTAGGGGAACATATTGGAGACACGCTCGTCACCACTTCTGGGGATACGCTCCTTGGCGCGGATGACAAAGCTGGCCTCGCCTTGATCATGGCGGCCTTATCCTATTTTGTCTCCCATCCTGAGGTGGAGCACCACCCCATCTGCGTCTGCTTCACCCCCGATGAAGAAATCGGCCGTGGGCCCGACCACTTTAATCCAAAGAAATTCGGCGCAAAGTACGCCTATACCGTCGATGGCGCCAAGTACGACATCATCGCCTGTGAAACCTTTAATGCCGCCCATGCCGATGTCGTCCTCCATGGCATCTCGATCCATCCGGGCGAGGCGAAGGGAAAGATGGTCAACGCCAGCGACCTCGCCTTTGCCTTTGACCATGCGCTCCCTGCGGAAAAGCGGCCCCAGTTCACCTCGGGTTACGAAGGTTTCAACCATCTTGTCAGCTTGGTTTCGGGCGTTGATGAAGCCAAGATGCATTACATCATCCGCAACCACGACCGCGCGAAACTCGAAGAACAGAAGGAAGAATTCCGTCGCGCAAAGGAAGAGGTTCTGCGCCAATATCCCAATTGCTCCATTGAACTAACCATCGGTGATGACTACCGCAACATGAAAGAAGTCATCGATACCTGCCCCGAATGCGTCGAACGCGTCAATATGGCTTACCACAAGCTTGGCATCGAGCCGAAGTGGGAACCGATCCGTGGCGGCACCGACGGCGCGGGATTCTCTTTCCAAGGCGTCCCCACTCCGAACCTTCCCACTGGTTCCTATAATCATCACGGACGCTTTGAATACCTCTCCTACAAGGAATTCCGCATCATTCGCGATGTCATCATTGAAATCCTGAAAGCTTAAGAAAGAGCCAGCAACATAAAATAAGAGCCCTCGAATCATGAGGGCTCATTTTTTCGTCTTGGCTGGGGTGACTGGGATCGAACCAGTGCATGCGGATTTCAGAGACCCGTGCCTTACCGCTTGGCTACACCCCAAGGCGCACTAATTTTACACGTTTGTTTCCTCGGGTCAATAAGCGGAAAACACGAATCTATCTCACCGCATTGCTTTTTGCATTCTATCTTCTATTCTTTGTTCATGGCTTTTATTGATGCCCACGTCCATCTCGCCACGTGGCCAACCAAGGGCGAATGCAAGAAGAACATCCTCTCTGGGATGGAACGCTTTGGTATCGACATTTCCATCGTTTCCCATGCAGATTGCTCCTCTTTTCCTGGAGATGTCCGCGTTCCTTGCCCGCCCATCAGCGCGGTTCAAGGGCTGACCGAGGTACTCGAACTCGCGCGGGAGAATCCTGGAAAAATCTACGCTTCCGCATGGATTAAACCACTTGTTGAACCGGAGCCAAGCGCTGAATTAACTAAGTTAATCTGCGACAACCGGGACGTAGTTGTCGCTTTAAAGCTTCACCCCTTCTGCGAGAGAATCTCTCCTTGCGACCCGCGGATGGAACCTTATTACGAACTCGCAAGGCATCAGAATTTACCCGTGCTTTGCCATACCGCGCTGGACTTTCATTCTTCCATCGGCAGATTGATACTCGCGGCGAAAGAACACCCGGACATCCGCTTTGTCGCCGCCCATCTTGAGCTCGGAAGCGACCATAATTACGCGATCAACGCGTTAAAAGAGGCACCGAACGTGTTCGCGGACACGGCATGGGTCGATGCCTTAAGCGCCAAAAAAGCGCTTGATGAATTGGGTGATGACCGCGTATTCTTCGGCACTGACGCCCCGATTGATGGAGAGAATACGTTGGGTGAAGAGATCTATCTTTCCTATCTAAAGAACCGTCTTGGACTCCCGGAGACACAGTTCAAAGCCCTGATGCGCGAGAACGCTCTATCCTTTTATAACATCCATGAATAAGAAATCCTTTTCTTGTTTTTCTTCATTCACGCTTAAAATATAAAAAGTTAAGGAGATTCCTTATATGAAGACACTAATCGTTGGATTCAAGCGTTACGCTGAACATCCTTCCAACCCTTCTGAGGCCGTCATTCAAAAGCTTGCCGCGCGGAAGGATATCGTCGGATATGTTTTGGACGTTTCTTATCGCGAGGTCAATAAACTTCCCGAAATCATCGAACGCGAGAAACCAGACTTCATCATCACCATGAACCTCTCCCCGTTCCATAAAGAACCGGCGATTGAGGAGTACGCATATAACGAGCTCCGTTCGGTACAGCCCGATGAAGAAGGCGTGGTCAAAAACGGCGAGGCAATACTCGCGGATGGCCCCCGCTCCATCAACTCCGAACTCGACATCCCCTCGATTCAGCAGTTCCTCTCTTCCCGTGGCTGCTCCATCGCCATGTCCATCGACCCCGGCTTATGGGTGTGCAACCAAGCGAGCTACCTCGCCCGCCATTCGGGATTGCGTTCCGTGTCGCTCCACCTCCCGTTAGAAAAAGATTTCCCCGTCAGCGAAGACGTGGAAATCGTGGAAAACATTCTCGACTACTTCGAAGCGCTTTAAACCGAATCGATATCGTCTTTATACCGCAATGAGGAGGACCGTAGACCGCGGTCCTCTTTTTCTTCCTTCAGCATTCTTTGATCTGATCCCACCGCTTTATCTGACCGATAGGATTTCCCGTGAACATATTTCTTTCTGAATTTGGGCATGGCTGGATTATACTTCATATATGAACTGCTTGATAATGCTGGCTGATGGGTTCGAGACGGTGGAAGCCCTTCAGACCTATGATTTGCTCAAACGCACCCACCGGTTTGACGTGAAGCTCTGCGGAGTATATGGACGCAGCGTCCGCTCCTCCCAAGGAGTTCTCCTCGAAGCCGAGATCATCCTCGATGAAATCTGTCCTAACGACTATGATTTCATCATCTTGCCCGGAGGCAAACTTGGTGTCGAAAATCTCAAAAAGAGCGAGGTTTTGCTGAAGATAATCCAAGATTTTATCCGCGAAGGCAAAGACGTTCACGCCATCTGTGCCGCTCCCTCAATCCTGGGCATGCTCGGGCTTCTTGACGAACTGAACTACACTTGTTTCCCCGGCTTCCAAACCGGAAAAGGGACCTGGGTAGACGCCGGTGTGGTTAAGACGACCCACATCATTACCGGACGTTCCATGGGCTTCACGATGGACTTTGCCAAAGCCATCATCGCCCATTACTATGGCGAAGAAGCCGTCGAGGCAATCCGACCTGGTGTAGAAGGACTTTGCTAGTTCTTCTATATTCCAATTGAAGCGAACTTCTTCCTTCTAAAGAAGAAAAGAAAGATAATGTTACCCATGAAAGCAAAAGATTTGGCCACACCGGCAAAACGCGTCGAGTTCCTCTATAGTGACTTCACCATCGGCGACGCCGTAAAGAAAATGGAACGATGCCATTATTCAATGATTCCCGTCATTGAACGCAACTCCGCCCGTTACCTTTATTCCGTCTCTTCCGGCGACATCTTGCATCGCCTCGTCACCTGTGATGATTTGAAGGTTACGTTAAAAGAACCTCTTTCCACCGTCCGCATCGAACGTCTTACGCCATCGTGCAACGAAGACATCGAGGTGAACGAGCTATTTGAACTCGCCGTCAACCAGAACTACATTCCTCTTGTCGACAACAATGGCACCTTCCGCGGCATTTTGACGCGCCGTGCCATTTTGACCTATCTGATGCCTTCCAAAGAAGGAGAATAATATGCCCGATTGTGATAACAATTGCGCCGCCTGCGGACAGGATTGCCCCTCCCGTCAAGCGGAGAATCTTCGTGTGCAAGCGAACGAGCTAAGCCACGTGAAAAAAGTCTATGCCGTCGTCTCGGGAAAAGGCGGCGTCGGCAAGTCTTTAACCACTTCCCTCTTGGCGGTCAATGCCCGCCGCGCGGGAAAAGCCACTGCAATCATCGACGCGGATTTAACTGGCCCGTCCAGTCCTAAGGCATTTGGCTTAAAAGAAATGGCCACCGCGAACGAAACCACGATCTTCCCGGTCCGTACCAAGACAGGAATTGAAACCATCTCGTTGAATTTGCTTCTTGATGATCCCGCTGCCCCCGTCATTTGGAGGGGACCAATTTTAGCAGGTCTCATCAAGCAATTCTGGACCGACGTTGCCTATGGTGACATCGATGAACTTTATATCGATATGCCCCCGGGAACGGGCGATGTCCCCTTAACGGTGTTCCAGTCCTTGCCCATCGATGGCATCATCGTCGTGACGAGCCCGCAGGACCTCGTCTCCTTAATCGTGGAGAAAGCGGTTCGCATGGCCGAGATGATGAAGGTTCCGGTTCTTGCTATGGTTGAGAACATGGCATATCTTGACTGCCCGCACTGCGGCGAGCGCATCTACCCCTATGGACAAGGTGGCAAGAAGGAAGCGGACCGTCTAGGCATCCCCTTATACGAAAGCCTTCCTATCGATCCGCGCTTAGCTAAGCTTGTCGACGAAGGAAAAATTGAGGACTATGAGGGTGAATACCTCGCGGACTTAAGTGCCTATTTGCACTCAATTTAACCGCAAAAGTCCCCTGTTTTTGAAAATGACCTCCTCAAGGAATCTTCCTCGAGGAGGTTTTCATTTTATTCTCCGCTGACGAACTTTCGGACAAATTTCTTCGCCTCGGGAATCCTATTTTTGATATTCAGCATGTGGGCGTAGAAATACTCTTTTTCTACCTCAATCCCCTTCTCCTTCAACGTCTTGCGGAGGGCATACACTGTCCTGCGGCTCCAGTTGGAGGTGGTGAAGAGGATGACCTTTTTCACTTTGGTGGGATCTAATTCTTTGGCGTAGTGGCTCAGTTTGGAATCCATGATGTTCGCATAGGGCGCACCACCAAGGAATAAGAGGTCATAAGCCTCCGCTAGGGAAGGCTCGTCGACGATGCTTATAGCCTTGACACCCAGCTCCTCCGCCATAGCCATGGCGATGTCCTTGGTGTGGCCGAGTTTTGAGAAGTAGCGAATGGCGACGTTCATCGGAATTAGCCTCCCGGGATGAGAAAACTATATCCGCCCTGATCCTTCAATCAATGAATATGCTTTATGCGACCGCGGGAGGCGCGTTACGTTCTGGGATCCATGGCCGAGGTTCATATTCCTTGCGCAAGTCGAAGGAGCTCGCGTAATTGCCCGGCAGCACGTAGATGAACGCATTTGCCTTTGGCTCAATGTAGCCCTGATTGGAGACGGCGCAGTGATACCAATGGTTCGCGATGATATCCGCGGCACGAACTAAGCGAGTCTTACTGGAGTCGCGGAAGCGAACATCCACATCGAAGAGGTTTTTGAATATCGGTTCAAAGTAGCAATCCCAGCCGAAATTGAAGGTCCCGTTCTTAAACTCGTTCAGTAAGTTTTCTCGCAGTTCATAACGTCCATCGGTCGCCGTTGAATGCTCGTCGGCGTTGACGAAGATGTTTTGCACCCGGTCCGGGTCGATCCTCTTTTTGTCGATCATGAACTCGAAGCACTTCTTTAGCACGATCTTATAGGCGTAATCCAAATATCTTTGTTTATGCTTCTTGTTTTCGAAAATCTCCTTCCGCAATTCCTTTTGACGAATCAAAACACAGAACTTCAAGGTGCCGTTAAGGGAGCGAAACAGTTTGCCTTTGTGCTTGTTGGATAGCCGCGAAGCTTTGAGTTCTTCTTCCACTCCATAACGTCCAGTAGCGCGTAAAAGCATCTCTACCCTGGCGTATTTCCTGGCGACGGCATCGCGCTCCGCCTCGCCAAAGCAAATCAGCCCGCCGAAGACGAAATAACTATTGTGGGCGTAATCGAAAACGCCGGATTCATCGGAATATATATAGATGTTCATACAAAGTTAAAGCCACCGAAGTGGCCCCCATGGCCGACAGCAACGCATGCTGCTTAAACGTAAGTTCGGTAACACGGGTATACAGCTTAGTTTCCTAACTGCATCAATATGATAAAAGAGGGCGAAATAAGAAACAATTACCCCAGAAAAATTAAATATTCAAAGTCTTTGTTACATAGTAACAAAAGGGTTGAAAAACGAGCATTTTTGAAAAATTCGTCTTTTTCCCGAGTCGTTTTTGATGTTTCTAAGGTCGCGAAACGGACATTGAGACGGCTATTTTTCGTGGACCGTTTTCCCAGTCATGTGCTCGATTTCGATATAGAACATTGCCGTGCCTTTTAACGAAGTTTGAAGCTCATGTTCAACATAGGATTCGTCCTGGGTAAACTTATCGCAGAGTTTACGCGCATAGGAAACGATTTCCTTTTCGTCAGCAAGGAAAGAAACACGGCCAAAGATGATGACGCTTTCAAAAATCTTAGCCCAGCCGTTATCGTCCATGCCACACGGTCGGAAGGCTACGTAAGAGCACTTTGGATTATTCTTCAGGCAATCGATCTTATAGCCGACCTTACCGCCGTGAAAATAAAGCCGATGGGTCGCTGGATCATAGTAATGGTTCATCGGCATCGCATAGGGATAACCGTCTTCGCCTTGGACGGACAAAACGCCACGTTTTTCTTCCGTTAGGATTTCTATGCACCGCTGCTTCGTAAGGGCTTGACGGGTTCTTTTGACTTCATAAAACATGGCTTGATTCTAGCAAGGTTTGGCCTCTAGACATAAATGAAAACAACAAAAATCAATATCGGAAAGAGCAAGAATCGCAAGTGCCGCACACGAGTTGTAGGAATGGATTCTTCCACAAACAACCAATCGCGAGTCAATACATCGACTATTGGACACGCTCTCCCTATAGTGGCTCTTCAGTTCGTGTTTCCGCCATTGACTGCTTAGGCGCTTTGAACGCTGGCTATGATTCCGCAGCGGATGGCGTGGGAGTTAGACCTGCAATCGTCATTAATCTCGGCAATTAGCTTGCTAAAGGCGTTTTTCAGAGAAACGGTCAATTGGTATTCGAGCAATACTTCGAAAAATGTTGCTCGTCCGCGAAGCAATACGCACTACAAAGAAAACCTCCGACGAAACGTAATCGGAGGTTTTCTTATCGGTGGCTTTTAGTTGCTGGAGCTTGAGGATGAGGAGCTTTGCGCTTTCGCGAAAATCATGAGAACCCTGAGGATTAGCTCGAGGAATTCGAGAATCAAATCATTAACATATTGGATGTTGTAGAGTTTGAACAAGTTCTTCATCATGTCCCGTTCTTCTGGAGTCGCCAAGTTATCTTTCGCCAAGATTTCCAAGGCTTTCTTTTGGGCTTTGACTTCCGTTTTGAGTACCATCAAAGACATCACGAAGGACGCCACATAGAACAATAGGCCCAAGGATGCGGAGATGATGGTCGCAACGCCAGAGAAGTTGAAGAAAATGATGTCGAGGACGATACCGACGATGAGGATGGGGAGGAACATCAACGGTCCAAAATAGATGAACGGGGTGAGGATAATCCTCGTTTTCATGTCCCTATCGCCCTCTTTGTCTAAAATCGCTAAGGAAGACTTTTGGGCGCCCATGGCCATGGAAGAAATACTGTTCTTCTTCACAGTCCATCTTCTCAAACGGACTTTCTTGAAGAAATGGGAATAACTGTTGCCAAACATTAACGATCCAACCACAGACACCCTAATGTGGTTCAAGCCGTTGTTGTCTAAGATTCTCCGAGCAGTTTGTTCGCCGTTAATCCCGGCTTTGTTCTCCGTTCGATTGTAGACGACGTATTTGATCGCGAGCCAAATGCTGATGACAACAGCAAACAAAGCGACGATCAAGATTAGACAGCCGACGATGAAAATCGCCCACTGCAATGCGGGGTCTACATTTTTAAACGCTTCGATTTTTTCAAATAAAGGCATATCAACCCTCCTATATGAGACACATTTTGTCCTAGGAAATCATACTATCTGAGACAAGAAAAATTAAGGTATTGTCCAACCTTTTTGTTATCAAACAAGATGCGCACCACTGGGATATGCATTATTCCACGAAAAAAGGCCAACACCATTCGGTATCAGCCTCGATTCATAACTCTGAACTCAATGTAGGCCTTAAATGCCCAATTTAATCAAGAAGAACAGGCCTTAACTATACTTTTAAGTATCCAAAGTAAATTTTTCGATGTATATTGAGTATGAATTAGCGTGATTATAAAAATGAGAAAAACCGATACAACGAAAAAAAGATTTGAGAAAGCCTTGTTTGGATTGCTATTGAAAAAGAATTACCACGACATCACCGTCAATGAGATATGCTCTTCGGCGGGGAAGACGAAGATGACTTTCTATCATTATTATAAGGACAAAACCGATTTGCTCGCTGCCGCATCCATAAATCTAATCAACGAAGAATATAACGAAGCATACAGAAAAATCTTAAGAAAAGAATCCGATCAGGAAGAAATCGAATACCAATCGCTATTGGCTACCTACGATTGGGTGGCGAAGCATTATAAGCAAATCCAAAACCTCATCCATGAAGGCGATACTTTTCCGATGGAGATATTCAAGAACGCTTTGGCCATCAATTATGGCAAATATATTAAAGAAGCGATTAATTCCAACGACTATGACGTTCCTGGTGATTATTTATCGATATTCTTCTTTGAAGGATTATACGGTTCGTGCCTGTATTACGCCGAGCAACTAAAAAATAAAAAAGATAAGAAAAAGGTTAAAGAGGATATCAAAAAGCTTTGCCGTTTCTGGGCTAAGATTATCATGTTCGCCACAAAGGAAAACTAAGTCGCAATCATAAGTAAGCTTATGCATTGCTGGGTGGTGCGAGAGAAGTTGGGAATCGAACATGCTTTTACACTTGAATTTGACTATGATTTCGAACTTGCGAATTCACACTTTTGCTTTAAATATATGAATTAAGGGCTTCTAAGTAACAAAAATGCCCATTTTTCACGGGCATTTATGCTGTGCATTAAGAATGGGGCGCAATACGGGAGTCGAACCCGTTCATGCTCGGTTCACAGCCGAGTGTGTTCACCGTTTCACCAATTGCGCCACGGCTTGAATAATATACGAGCAAGGCGTCACTAATTCAAGGCTTTTCAATCAAAATTAGCGGTTCCAGCCTCGCCTCGCCATCTCTTCTTTGGCAAGACGCAATACGGGGAGTTCGCGTTGTTTCACTAGTTTGGAAACAAGGGTATCTTCTTGTTGCTCATAGAGTCGGATTGCTTCGTCGACGGGCAAATAAAGGGTGCGTTGGATGAACAAGTCTCCGCTTGAAGCGAAATGCTTGCCGACTTCTTCTTTGCGGCGAGCCAGAAAGAAACGGTTATGGTTCTCTCTGCCGATCAAGTTGTAATAGTCTTTCACGTCCGCTAAAGGAGCGATGATTTCCACGCGATAGCCAAGTTCTTCTTCGCACTCGCGGCACACTGCTTCCTCATAACTCTCCCCTTCATCGACGCCACCGCCTGGAGTTTCGTAATAGCGCTGATTGCAAAACATGTCATTGCGATAGATTTCGTGGATCGCAATGCGGTTTTCCTCATCCAGCACAATCGCGCGAGCTACCTTGCGGACATGAGTAACGCCTGTAAAGGGGTATTGATCGTCATGAAAGTGTAATTCCAGCATCGCGCCTTATTTTACGCGCGCACTAGAATGTAGAAAAGTGAGGAAAGCGGGGTACAATAGCAAAGTATGGTTTTGCGGAATCGATTGGCAGCTCTATTGCTAAGGGTTATCATCTTCGTCCTCTACCTCGTCAGTTTCGGACCTTACTTTTCTTCGTTTGATGGCGCTTGGGTCGCCTTATGCAATTTCAACGTTGAGATGATGCTTGCCATGATCATCCTTACTGGCTTTGAAATTGTCTTCAACTTCATCGATTTAATTCGGCATGGCATCCGCGGTGTTGCAGCTGGCCCTTATATGCCCATCGCCTTGCCCTTGACGTCTTTCGCCGTGCTTTCTGGCATTTTCTATTTCACGAGTCAATTGCCCGTTGGGGCCGCCCCATCCGGTACGATGGCGGTCATGTTCAACGTTATGTTGATCGTCGGCCCGTTATTTGATTTCTTTCTCATCGATGAAAAGGGAACCGTGCCCTTCTTCTCTGTTTTGATGTGGCAGATCTATCCAATCTTATTCCATATCTTTGGTTATTTAAGGACCGTCATTTGGCCCTCTACCGCCATCTATAATGACTATATGTATTCCCTGCCCTTCCTCAATTACTTCGGAGCGAATATCGTAGGGTATTCGGTGATGTTCTTTGCTTTGACGCTTGGCCTAGGTTCTTTATTGGTGCTCATTGGCAATCTGCTTTCGGGCAAATACCGCACCTACAATTTCAGGCGCGATTAAGACGTTGATATAGCGTGATTACCGCTGGGATGAGCAAATAGCCCGAGTAATCAATAACCACGTCCACAAAGGTAGGACTACGCCCATCGATGAAGACTTGGATGGTTTCGCCAGCGATGGACATGAATATGCCAAAAAGGATAAATATCGCCGCAAAAAGGCCTTTATTTTTGGAAAATGAGCAACAAAATAAATAGGCGAATACGCCATCTAAGGCAAAGAGACTAAAATGGCCGACGAACTTGCCGCCGAAGCCCACGATCGCGGAAACCTCCGCCATGTTCAACCGCGAGGCAAAGAACACTTGGTTGATCCAATTGCCGAGTTCGCTTCCCGCGGAAGAATATGTATCGCCCGTATTGAGAGATGTGAAAACGATGATTCCGCTGACGACGAGAGTCAAAATCCCAAATACGAGTTTCCGAGCCATGAGCGCATTTTACGACCGTTCGTTCTTTTGGGGAATAGGTTTTGCCTGTGGGCGTACGAATCGCATGGATGCGAATTGATGGGGAACGGATACCTTCCCGCCAGACACCATTCCCTCGTAATACCATTTCCCTGGAGTTTGCCCCCTGCCGATGGAAAGGTAGACGTTTTGGAATGCGCCATCGCGGAAGAACGTTTTTCCATAGATCAGTCGCTCAGGCCGTTTTTGAAATGCGACGTAATCCGGCTCTCGAACAATGTGGCTTAGTTCCTCAATGACGGAAAGATAGTCATGGGGTCTTTTGGTGGCAATTGCGTCAAGCTCTTTCGCTGACATATAGATGGATAGTTCCCCCGTTAAAGATATTTTCAACGCGCGGATGGAAGATCGGTTGATGCGGCCAATTTTGATGGGTTCATTAGAATTCATGGGATACCTCCATTCACTTATAGAGGGAAAAACGGCCTCAGGCTAAAAATTCTTTCCGCTCGCCTCGCCTCTATATGTCCTTTGGAAAACGAACGCGCGATAATGATGGACATGAAGAACATTGAATTTAATAACGACCTGTTTGCCGCGACGACTTACGGCGCGTCTTCGGCTAAGCCCAAAGTAGCCCAGCTCGCCGACCCCTTCCTCGTCCTTGCTGGACAAGGAGCCACCATCGGCGTGGAAACCTGCGACGAGATCCCGCTCTTCTTTGCCTGCGATGGAGTTCTCGGGGCGGCGAAGATTCGCCTCGAGGATGCCGTGGATGAGAGTTTCCGCGATCGCTTCCATGCCGCTAAGACGCAATATAACCTCAACCCCGAAAACATCGTGGTCTATATGGGACCGTGTCTCACCTTCTCCCACACGCACGTCGAGCGCTCCTTAATGGATCAACTCATGGACCGTGGCTATCGCGCCGCGTGCAAGCGCACCGATGGCGTTGACTTTCTCGACGTCCCCGTGATGGTACTCCAGCAGCTCCGCGAGCTTGGCGTCAAGATGGAGAACATCCATATCAGCGATTACGACACTTACGAAAACCCCACTCTCCTTCATAGCCATCTCCGTGGCGATACGGAATGCAACGTTACGATTGCTTCATTGAAGTAGCTCAACGCAAAATCAATTAAAAATGACGGCAAATCCGTCATTTTTTCTTAGATGAAGCATTTTTCTTTGAGGCTTCTTTCCGTTGTTTTTCTTCTTCGCGGGTTTTCTTCTCGTAAGCAGCTTGCTCTTTGAGTTTGACCGTCATCTCGAGGAAGCTAAGATCCTCCCAATCGTCCACGGTGAGCTTCTCTTTGCCCTTCTTACGGGTTTTCTTCGGCGCGTCTTCGAGGCCCTTAGGATAGGCAATAGGCATCGGAACGGGTTGCTTGTTCGTAAGCTCGATTTGCTTGAAGGGGAAGACGATGCCCTGCCGTTTGCACTCATCGAAGCCGTGATCCATGATGTAGTAATAGGTATCCCAATAATCCGCATTATCGCAGAAGCACGTGCAGAAGAAGTCAATTGAGGATTCCCCAAGGTTCTTCAAATTGCATGCCGGGGCAGGATCTTCGAGCACGAGGGGGCAGGAATTCATCACATGAAGCAGCGTCTCGCGGACAAGCTTCGTATCGGACTCATAGGCCACGGTGAAGGTGATGGCGATGCGGCGAATCGGATATGCGCCCAAGTTGGTGACGGGCGAATTGACCATTGTTGAATTGGGCAAGGTCACCTGGGTGCTATTGGGAGTCTTCAGGGTCGTGAAAAGGAAATTGATATCGATGACCGAGCCCTCGACGCCGCTGACTTGAATATAGTCTCCGGTTTTATATTTCCGCGAACCGATGAGGATGATGCCGCTAGCGACATTGGAGAGAAAGTCCTTCAAGGCGACGCCGATGGAAAGTACGGCGGCTGAGAATGCGGTCGTGATACCGTTGACGGGGACACCGAGAATGCTTAGGAGGATTAAAATCAGCAAAAGCCAAAGCGCAAAGCGTAAGATGGCGGCAGCGAAACGGATGGCCATCTCGTCCACCTTTCGCGCCCGCATAACCCTGCGGACGACCATCATGATAATCTTGATGACGATGAAACCGATGACCAAAACGGAAAAGAACGTCACGATGTTCCAGACATTCGTGGAGAAGTAATCAACGATAGTTTGCCAGAACGATTCCCAGGTCATAGTTGGATTATGCCACTTCACACGCGCGGATGTAAATCGTTATGCGCGCACATAAGCGGTTATCGTTTTATCTTCTTCGATAACGAAACGACGTTCTTGCCGTTGGTGCGGTGATAGACGACTTCATCCATCAACGACTTCGCAAGCTTCCATCCAATCGCGCCGTCGTTATTTCCATATTCCGAAGAAGAATTATCTTCATAGGCCGTAGGATCGAAGGGCTCGCCCCGGTCAACCAGTGTCACCGTAACAAGATCCTTATTCGGCTTATAGCAGCAGCGAACAAGAACCGAACTATCGGGTGGCAAGTCGCCATGCTTGACCATATTGCAAAAGATTTCCTCCGCGGCAACGAGGAAGACGGAGCGGTTTTCGCCTTGGATTTCCGCTTGTTCCGCTCCTTCGATGATGAAGTTACGGATGCTTTCCACCGATTCGATGAAGGGACTAAACTGCGCTTCGCGGAAATACGTCACATCGCCATCATAAACAAAAAGCAGGTAAGTGATATCGTCAGACTGCTCTGCACCGGTGGTGAATTCTGCGATAT
The DNA here is from genome assembly GCA_017479485.1 of Bacilli bacterium. GTDB lineage: Bacteria > Bacillota_I > Bacilli_A > RFN20 > CAG-826 > Alloenteromonas. The sequence continues at coordinate 16,283 of JAFVCC010000077.1, read as the reverse complement.
TGTCTTCGAGCTCGCGGCCGAATTCGATCAAGGTTTCGTGCGGGCATTGATTCACGAACGAAAGCAAGCGCTGCTCGCCATATAGTTCGTCGGTAAGACTTTTCGCTTCCGTAACGCCATCGGTATAAAGCAACAAGCCATCGCCTTTCTGGAGCTGGATGGATTCATCGCGAGAGAAGGAATCTTCAAATCCGCCAAGGATGACGCCATGGCTGCACTTGAGATACTCGTATTTGCCACCTTTGAAGAGCAAGGGTGCGTTATGGCCGCCATTCGCGTATTCGATGATTCCGCTCGTCATATCCAAAACGCCGAAGAAGCACGTGACGAACATCGAGGCGTCATTGCCCATATAAATGAGGCGGTTCACCTTTTGAATGACTTCGCTCGGCTTGAGACCTAAAGAATAAGAAGCGCGGAACGAAGTGAGGGTCTTCATCATAAACATGGCCGCGGGAATACCTTTGCCAGAGACGTCGCCAATAAGGAAAGCAAGGTGGTTCGCATCCGGGAACCAGTAGTCATAGAAGTCGCCACCGACGACTCGCGCGGGCTTAAGCTGGGCTAAGATTTCGACCTTTTGGCTCTGGTAGGTGGCGCTAGGCAAAACAGTGCGCTGGATTTCTTCCGCAACGGATAACTCGGTCGCGATACGGGTGCGCTCTTGCTGGGAATCCGCTTCGCGCTGGAGCAAGGATTGGGTGCGGTTATTGAGCGAATTCGAAGTGAGGAAGACCATCGTCAGCAACAAACCGCGAGCGAAGAAGTAATAGACCGCAATAGCGATAAAGCGGTTGCTACCCCCAGATTCAATCAGCTCCAAGAAGAAAACGAAACGCTCCCTAGGACTCTCCGGTTGGTATAAGACGAATTCACCTAGGTCTTCGTCATAGACGACTTTGCCGGATGTGATTAAGTTGGGATCGTATTCGCCAATTAGCGCGCCGATATAGAGTGCGACAAGCATCGTCGCAAGGGACGCAAAGAAGATGATTCGGCCAAATTTCGGGCTGTAATAATGATTCGTTAAAACGATTAAGAAGGCGTAACCGAGGACGAAATGCTTGGGGAGAAGCGTGTTGAGCAAGCCAATCACGAATAGCAGCATATAGATCGTGACGTATTTGAAGCCCGATTTCTCCACCAATTTGGTTTTGCGTAGGAATAGCGGTATCTCAAGGAGCACGATCAGAATCGGCAACGTGATATAGACCTGAATGTAGTTATGGAGGGGGAAGAGCTTGAAAATGTAGAAAATCAAAGCGACAAATAAGCCGCCACCGCCCATCGCGCAGATGTAGCACATTTGGCGGTTCGCTTCGATTTCATTCTTGGCGAACGCCTCTTCCGTCTCCTTGCTTTTAAACCTAGTTTTCATTATTTTTTACCGCAAACCCCACTTCTTTTTTTAAATGTCGGACTTTAAGGAGAAGTCTCCTTCACGAAGCACCCCAGCTTTACGCAATGCCAAATCGGCAAGGAACGTCAGCACGATTGGGGCGGCAATGCAGACGCTTAAAATGAGTACCCAAAGAAGTGGATTATCAAATCCGATCGAGGACAGGAAATTGATGGGTCCAACTAATCCGGACGTCCCCATGCCCGCGCCCACAGATAGCGCGCTCTTACTGGCGGCCACGTCAATGCCAGAGAGAGGGAACAGCATCGCGAAAGGACCAAGTAACGCCGAAATCACGATGGTCGGAAGCCAAATCAAAGGTTTGCGAAGGATGTTCTTAAACTGGAGCATCGACGTACCGATGCCCACGGCAAGAACCGAACCCCAGCTATTGTCTCTAGCGGTATGGACGGCAAAGCCAAGCATCTGGGTGCAGCAGCCAATCAGGGCGCTTGCGGCTGCTAAGGGCACGCCGCCGATTTGGACCGCAACCGCAATCGCTACCGAGGAGATTGGGGCGGTAAGAGCCATGCCCATAAGCACCGAGATAATGATGCACATGAGGAAAGGAATGACGCTGAAGGAGATCTCGATAAGCTTGCCGATTCCGATGGTGATGAAATGGACCCACTCCGCAAGTAGAAGCGAATAGATAATCGCGAGCACTAAACCGACCAAAGGTATCAAAATCAAATCGACGGGGGTCTTCTTTTTCATGATGAGGTCGATGCCTAATGCAGCGACCACCGCGCCAAGATAGCAGCTTAATGGGTCACCGATAGAGCTTACGGACCACTGCACGTATTGGAGTTCTTCATTGGGGATCCAGTGGAACGCGTAATTCCCTACCATACCCGCAGCCATGATGGCCACGACCATGACGCCGCTTTTCTTTAACGATAATGCGACGCCAAGACCAATGCCTGCGCCCATCAACGCTTTGATCGCGCTACTCCACACGGCGATGAATTCGCCGCCGGGAATCTTCGCGAAGAGATCGATGATGGTGCCGATGATTAAGGTACCAAAAAGACCGATGGCCATGCCATTGGTCGTCTTCATCAAGAAATCTTTGAAGGCTGCAAACCGTGGAAACCTGCTAGAAAGGGACATTGTTGAGACTCCTTATTGCCCGAGGCACTCCCGAATCGCGGAAACCGTCGCCTCATATTCGTTCTTAATCAAGGCAACTTCGGAGGAAGCATCAAACGCGGCGCCCTCCGCAAGGTTGCGCGTCTTTTCGGCCAAGTCCGAGGCAAGGACGTAAAGCTTGGTCAATGCCAAGTTGCCGCAAACCCCTTTAAGGCTATGGGCGGCTTCGAATAGGGCGTGTCCGTCGCGTTTCTCCTGAGCCGCCAATAAGGCGTCTAGGGAATAGGTTTGGGCAAATTTCAGCAAGAAGCGATTGATGAGGACATCATTCATCATGCGCCCTTTCGCCTCTTCGTAATTCGCGCCGAATTTGGCGTAGAGTTCTTGTGTCGTCATGAGACAAGTTCTCCTTTCACCCGGGCGAAGAAATCCTCTTCGGGCAGCGGTTTAGAGAAATAGTAGCCTTGGATTAAATCGCAGCCGAATTCTTTTAATTTATCGAGCTGTTCTTTGTTTTCCACCCCTTCCGCAACGGTGCGGACTTCCAAGAATTTCGCAAGGTCGATGATGGAATGGAGGATGCGGAGGTTTTTGTCGGACTCAAACATGTTACGGACGAACCCCGTATCGATCTTTAAGACATCGAAGGGGAGACTGCTTAGCATGTTGAGAGAAGAATATCCCGAGCCAAAGTCGTCCATTTCGATTTCGAACCCCATCTCCCTTAGATGCGCGGTCTTCGCGATGAGTTCTATCGTGTTCTCCGAGTAGACGGTTTCGGTAACTTCGAGGTGAAGCAATTTCGGTTCGAAACCATATTTTTGCACTAAGGAGCAGATCACGTCGCAGAGATTGGGGTCAAAGATATCGACGCGTGAGACGTTGCATGAAATCGGCAGTTCGACGCCAAGCTCCTTTTTTAGGCGAGAAATCATCTCTGCCGTCTTCTCATATACGAAACGGTCCAAGCTACGGATATAGCCGTATTTCTCAAACAGAGGAATGAAGACGCCGGGGCTGATCATGCCGAATTCAGGGTGTGCCCAGCGCACGAGCGCTTCCGCTCCCGCAAGGCGAGGCTCGTCTCCTTCGATGCTATATTTTGGTTGGAAGAATACTTTGAATTCCTGATTCTGAAGCGAATTCTCAAAGCACTGGAGAAGGCGTTCGTGCAGGACGTTCGCCTCATGAAGCTTCGCGTCATAGTAATTCACTTTCGCCACCGAATCGTTTCGGATGGCTTCAAACGCATCGAAAGCCCTCGCGCACATTTCCGGAAGTTTCGAATTCATATCGATATGGGGGTAAATGCCGAGTTTCATGCGAAGGCGCGAGGCGCCAAATTCCGCCGTCAGCATATCGACTAAGCCGTGGAAGAATTCATCATAGGATTCACGATGTTCCCCCAAAAAGAGGAAAGCCTCTTGGCTGCTTCGCGTCGTAATGCCACCAAATTTCCTTGCCTCATCGCGAAGATATTCGCCGACTTCGTGTAACGCTTTGGACATGGCGATAGGTCCCGCGAGTTCTTCGGCGATCGTGAAATTGGTCAAATAAATCACGACCATGTCAAAGTCACCTTGGGGATGGTTTTTCAGAATCTCTTTGGCGAAGTGATCGAAGTATTCTTTGGTGTATAGGCCCGTGGCTAAATCCGCGCTGGTATCGCGAATGGTACGGGTAGATTCGTAATTTTCGATGATGCGCTCGACGCGGGCTTGGATAATCTCCGGCGATTCATAGGGCTTTTTGATGAAGTCGGTCGCGCCATGACGCAGGCTCTCCACTTCTTTTTTCGTCTCCGAGGTAAGGACGATAACGGGAATATCGCGAAGCGAGGGAATGAGTTTCTTTTGTTCTAAGAACGCATCGCCATCCATCACCGGCATCATCAAATCGAGCATGATGAGCGAAAACTCGGAATCGGTGGAAGTGAGCAATTCCAAAGCATCCTTGCCGTTATGGGCGAAGGAAATGTCGTAGTCATTTTCTAAAATCGCCGAAAGGATCTCGCAGTTGATGAGTTCGTCATCAACAATCAGGATTTTCCGTCGCGCGGAAAAACTTCTCGGAAATCGCTCTGCCATGTGGCTATGATAGCACACGAAGAAAAACAGGTGCCATATAAATATGGCTTTCTGCCTTAGGCCTTAGTTTCCACCGCGATAGCACCCGCCTTGGTAAGGGCGAACTTGGACACGAGAGGGCCAACGAGTTCATAGACGAGCGTCGAGCTCAAGATAACGGCGAGGATTAAGGCTCCTGCTTTCGTCGCCGCGGCGCCTTCAACCTCGCCCAAATTGTGGCCGAGTTCGGTGAATAAGGCGCTCGCGGTCGTGGCCAAACCAATCGCCACGCCAGCCTGAGGCACAAGAGTGAAACCGAGGTATTTTCGAATCTCGGGACTGCAACGGGTAATCGTCGCACCCGAGAACGCGCCAGCCCATTTGCCTACGACGCGGGAGACGATGTAGATGCCGGCGATAAGAAGGACGAAAAGCCCGTTTTCGTTGAAGAAAATGCTGAGGTCTAACGAAGCGCCCGAAAGCACGAAGAACATCATGTAGATGGGCGAGGTGAAACGGTCGAGTACATCGAACGTCGGGCCAGAATCTGGGCGCAGAGTGGAATAGAAGGCACCCGCCATCATACACATCAATAACGAGCTAAGTTCAAATCCGCCAAGCTCAGGGAAACGGAACAAAGCATAGAACCCTAGCGAGGCGAAGATGGACATAACGCAGAGGATGAGGCGGTTGTTCCGCGACTTAAAGAATTTGTTGCAAAAAGTGACCAGCAAACCGAGCACCGCGCCGATGGCCAAAGATAAAACGATCTCAATTAATGGCTTGGCCACCATCTTATACACGGAGAATTCGCCCCCACCAGCCATAGTGGTAGCAATTTGGAACAAAATGGCAAATAGAATCAACGCCGCAGCATCGTCAAGTGCGACTACCGGGAGCAAGGTGTCGACGATGGGACCGCGGGCTTTGTACTGTTTGATAACCATTAAAGTCGCGGCAGGAGCGGTCGCGGAGGCGATAGCACCCAAGGTCAAAACGATCTCCCAACCTACCTGTTCCGGGGCGCAGAAATGAGCGATGAGCAAGGCCAAAATGACGGCAGCAGATCCGCCAAAAGCTTCAAGAACTGTGATGACGATGACGCGCTTCCCGAGTGATTTAAGGGTAGAGACGCGAAATGATGTACCGATGGTGAAAGCGATGAAGCCAAGGGCCACTTGAGAAACCCAGCCAAGGCGAGAAATGTAGCCAAAGATGATGCCGTCTTTGATCCCGCCGAACGAAAAATTATTGAATAAGGCGCCGAATAAAAAGGGGCCCATGATGATGCCGGTAATGATGTATCCGGTGACGTTCGGGAGCTTGAAAATCTTCATGAGCCTCGTCGAGAGAAGACCCGCGAACAAAAGAATGGCGATATAGGCAAACAATGGTAGAGTCATGGTTTAAAGCGAGCCTTCGTAATCCTCGATGGCACGAGAATACATAAAACCCTTAATGTCCTTGAAATTGTTGGTGTACCCACGAATGGTATTCTTCACCGTTTCGACCCTGTCATCCGGCAAAACGAAAAGGCAGAGAATGGATTCGAGCATCTCCTGCTTCTCGTATTGGCGCAGCGTGAAGAAATGGTGTTCTTCCGGATAGTAGTCCACCGCGTGGCGGAGGCTCTCCGCGCTTAAGACGGTGGCATTAAACCCCTCCGCCTTAAGTTCCTCCAGGGTGCGGTAGGCTTGCGGTGAGGACTTTAGAATCAAATACAGTTCTTTCATGGTTATCTCCGGCGAGCATTGTACCCCTTCTTAAACAAAGTGGCGGAGAAATGCTTCATTAGGTGGGGAAAAATCCATCGATGCAGCGTGAAACTATAGTTCAGACAAAAAGAAAAAGAGCGGCTTTTTGCAGTGGAATTCTGCATAAACCGCTCCCGTTCGTTATTTGTGTTCTTGGTCTGCGTATTGAAGTTGATAGAGTTTGAAGTAATGGCCTTTTTTCTTGAGGAGCTCTTGGTGGTTGCCCTGCTCTAAGACCTCGCCATTTTGAAGCACCAGGATGTTATCCGCGTGCTGAATGGTGGAAAGTCGATGGGCGACAACAAGCATCGTACCGATGTTCTTGATGCGTTCGAGGGAGTCTTGGATCAACAGTTCGGTCTCGGTGTCGATGTTGGCCGTGGCCTCGTCCAGAATCAAAATCTGGGGGCGATGGAGGATGGTCCTAGCGAAGGAGAGGAGCTGGCGCTGGCCGGCGGAGAAATTCTCGCCGCGCTCATGCACTTCTTCTTCGTATTTGGCGGGGAGGTTATTGATGAAGGAACTAGCGTTCACATAGTCCGCCGCTTCCGTGATTTCCTCTTCGGTGAACGAATCATCGCGCAGGGTGATGTTCTCGCGGATGGTGCCCGAGAATAGGGTGACATCCTGAAGCATCTGGCCGATGCCTTTCCTTAAGGAATTGATCTTGATGTGATTGATGTCCATATCATCGATCAAGATCTGTCCCTTTTGGATTTCATAGTTACGGACAATAAGGCTTAGGATGGTTGTTTTACCCGCACCGGTCGCACCGACGAAGGCCATCGTTTGGCCCGGCATAACGGTGAAGGAGACGTCTTTAAGAATCCAGTTCTCCCCTTCGTAGGCGAACCAGACATTGCGGAATTCGATTTTGCCCTCGAAGCGGTCCACGTCCACCGCATCTTCGCGGTCCACCACATCCGCAGGCACGTCCAGCAAAGAGAATAGACGCTCCGCCGCCGTGGTCGCGCGCTGGATTTGGTTGAGCTGGTCCGCGATGTTTTGAATGGGGTTAAAGAAGCGCGAGAGATAGAGGTAGAAAGCGACGATCTCCGCTGAAGTCAAAGCGATGGATAAGCCGACCCAGAACGTCACGGCGATAGAGCCAAAGTAGAGCAAGTTCAAGAAGGGACGGTATATTGCAAAAGCGATGACGACTTGGTAGTTCGCGCGGCGAATATTCTCGTTTTTCACCGTAAATTCCGCCTGTTTTCGTTTTTCTTGGTTGAAGAGCTGCGTGATTCTCATGCCCGAAAGATTCTCGGACAAGAAGGCGTTGAGGTCGGAATAGTAGCCTCTTTCTTTGCGGAAGATTTTGCCCACGATCCTCCAGAAGAAGAACGAGAACACGCCCGCTGCGGCAGCAAAGATCAATAAGTATGCAGAGAGGCGGATGGAGATGACCATCATGATGCCCAAAACCCCAAATACCGTAAGGAGGTTCGAGATAAGTTGCACGATGACGCTGGTGAAGAGGTCGCTCACCGCAGAGGTGTAGTTGCAAACGCGGGTAACCAAAGAGCCGACCGGCATTTGGTTGAATTGATTCTGTGACATGGACTCGATGTGCTCGAAAACTTCCATGCGAAGACGGTAGACGATGCGCTGGCCCGACTTTTGAAGGATCATCGCTTGAACGTAACGGATGGCTTGGTTTGCGATGCCTAAAGCGGCATAACCAATGACCAGCCAAATCAGGATGTTCAGTGTATCCGAGGCCACCTCATTTTGGAACAATGAGACAAAATGGCTCGTAAACCATGGTAAGGCGATGCTTACGCCGACATTCACGAGGATGAGGAAGAGGGAAAGGATGATGTACCACTTCTCGGCGAGGATGTAGGGCTTGCTATGGCGGAGGATGGCGAGGGCGCTCATCTTCATATCGCCAAACAGACGTTCTTTTTCGTCGTCCATTATCGCGCACCTCCTTCCACTTCTTTTTCTAACTCCTGCAAGTAGACCATGCGCTGGTATAGCGGGCAGGTTTGCATTAATTCGTCATGGCTACCGAAAGCAACGAGATTGCCCGAATGCATGACGATGATGCGGTCCATTTGACGGACCGAAGAAACGCGGGAAGCGACCAAAAGGGTCGTTTTGCCCGCGCGGGCTTCTTTGATGTTATGGAGAATCGTTTCCTCCGTTTTGACGTCAACCGCGGACACGCAGTCATCCATGATGAGAATCGGAGCGTCTTTATAGAAGGCGCGAGCGATAGAAATACGTTGCTTTTGTCCGCCCGAAAGCGTCACGCCGCGTTCGCCCGAAACGGTTTCATAGCCTTTGGTAAAGCCAACGATGTTGTCATGGACATCTGCGAATTTCGCAGCCTCCACCACTTTCTCGTGATCGACGTTTTCGGTCGCGAAGGCGATGTTATTTTCCACTTTATCCGAGAAGAGGAAGTTATCTTGTGGGGCATAGGCAATGGCGTCGCGAAGGGAAGGAATGTCGCAATCCATAATGTCGACGCCATCGATGAAGATGGAACCCTTCTCCACGTTATAGAGGCGGAGCAAAGAATTGGATAACGTCGTCTTCCCCGAGCCGATCTTTCCGACCACGCCAACGTGCTCGCCGGGTTTAATCACAAGGCTCACATTTTTGACTTTTCGCGCATCATAGCCGGGATAGGCGAAAGAGAAATCGCGGAATTCGATCTCGCCGCGGCAGTTCTCCAAGCGGTTGCCATTGACGGGGTTAACGATGTCTTCCGGGGTATCAAGGAACGCGCCGATACGGCGGAGAGATCCTTTGGCGCGGCTACGCATGGAGACGATTTGGCCTAACGCGATCATCGGCCAAATAATCAAATCGATGTAGCCGACGAATTCAATCAGTTCGCCGATGGTAAGATGCACCTCTTGACCAAAAATAACGATGGGATTGAGGGTGACGCTCGCATAGACAAACCATCCGCCAAAACCCAGTAAGAATGCCATTTCTAAAAGGAGAATGATTTCGATAGTCACGTCGAAAATGACGTGGAGGCGGACGAAATTGACGTTAACCTCTTGGTTGCGGCGCGCGATTTTGGCAAAGGTATGGATTTCTTTGTTTTGCTTGACGAAAGACTTAATCACGCGGATGCCCGAGAAGTTCTCTTGCGAAAAATCGTAGAGTTTATCGAACTCACTTTGGCGGAGCTCCCATTTCTCCGTCATGATTTTGTCCACCAAGGCGCCCCAAACCACGATCAAGGCGATGGGGATGATGGCCAAAAGGCTCATCCAGAGGTTCAATGAGAACATCGAGATGAGGACGGAGGCGGAGAGGAAGACGGCATCGATGATCATGACGGTACCCCAGCCGAAGAAATCGCTGATTTCCTCGATGTCGCTGGTGAACCAGTTCATGATGTTGCCGACTTTGGTTTCGTGGTAATAAGTCGCGGAAAGCCGCTCCGCCTTCTCAAACATCTCGCGGCGGATGTGGGCGGCGATATTGGTGGAGGCACGGAAAATCGTTAGTCTCCAGATGCAGCGCCCGATGAACATAATCACCGCGCAAAGCATGATCCAACCGATGATGGTGCCTAGTTCTTCTAAGTCCACGACAAGCTGGTTGTTGTCATCGACAATCTTGCCCAAAAAACGCGGAATAAAAGTCTGAGCAACATCGACCGCGATTAAAGCGATGATGCCAATAGCGAAGAAGAACCAATACTTCAGGTAATATTTATTAATGTGCTTCTCGAATAACATACCCGTCGAAATAGTTTGCCTTTGAAAATATAAATGGCAACTATTTTTTCATATAAATATGAGTTAAGCGGTTTCTTAGGGAACTATCGCCAAACAACTAAAGGAGACGGATACCCCGCTTCATCAGCTTCTTCGCATCCTCTTCGGGCCACACAGAAACTTGAACTTCACCGATATGGGCTTTTCGTAACAAGAACATGCAGATGCGGGATTGTCCGATGCCACCGCCGATGCTTGGCGGCAACTCGTCGCGAAGAATCGCTTGGCAATAGGCGTTGGAAAGTTTGTCTTCCTCGCCTTTAGTTTTTAGTTGTTTACGGAGGCTATCCGCATCGACGCGAATGCCCATGGAGGAAAGCTCTAAAGCCATGTCATAGAGCGGATAATAGACCAAGATATCGCCATTAAGCGACCAGTCATCATAGTCGGCGGCGCGGCTGTCGTGAGGGACGCCGCTGCTTAACGCTCCGCCGATTTGGTAAAGGAACACGGCTCCATATTCTTTCGCGATGGCATTTTCGCGCTCCTTTGCATTCAATAACGGGTAGCGCTGGAGCAATTCTTCGGTGGAAATGAATTCGATATTGCGGGGCAAGATGGGTTGAAACATCGGGTAGCGGAGCGAAAGCGCCTTCTCGCAATGTCTGAGGCAAGAGTAGATTTGCCGCACGGTCTTTTTGAGATACGAAAGGCTGCGGTCTTCCCTCGTGATGGCCTTTTCCCAATCCCATTGGTCGACGTAAACGCTATGGATGAAATCGAGTTTCTCGTCTTTGCGGATCGCGTTCATGTCGGTATAGAGTCCATGCCCGATTTCGAAACCGTATTTGGATAAAGCGAACCGTTTCCATTTCGCCAGGGAATGAACAATTTCTATGTCGCTTTGGACGTTTTCTACGTTAAAGGAAACTGGACGTTCCGTCCCATTAAGGCCATCGTTAAGCCCCGAATCCTTGCGGACGAAGATGGGTGCGCTGACGCGGAGTAGTTTCAGTTTCTCCGCAAGGCGATGCTGAAAATCGTCCTTAATGAATTTGATGGCGCGCTGCGTTTCGAAAACGCTGAGGGTTGGTTGGTAGTCAAGGGTCAAAATGTCTTTACAGCTCATGCGCAGTGAATCTTAGCACACAAGCGCGCATGTTGATATCCCGTTTCCGCAGCGTTTTCGGTAAAATAGAATAACGGAGATTCCTATGAACCATCATTTTGAAAACGGCACCCTTACCTTTTATCCTACGGGCGACATTTCTTCGTCGAATGCGGCGCAGATTGAAGCTGAGGTATTCCAAGTTTTTTCTAGCGCATCGCCAACAAAAGTCGTTCTCGACTTCAGTGGCGTGCATTACGTGTCTTCGGCAGGATTGCGCGTGGTATTAAAACTTCTGCAGCGCTGCAAAGACACCAGCGTGATCAACGCTTCCCCGGATGTTTATGAAGTTTTCGAAATGACCGGTTTCACCCGCATGATGACGGTTGAGAAGCGTTTGGTGGAGATCGACGTCAGCGGAGCGGTCCTCATCGGCCAAGGCTATTTTTCCGAGGTATACCGCATCGATAAAGACACCATCATCAAAGTCTTCCGTCAGCGCACGACCATCGAGGATGTCCGCCGCGAGCTAAACCTCGCCAAGCAAGCTTTCGTCTTGGGCATTCCCACCGCAATCTCCTTCGACGTCGTCACCGTGGGCAACCGTTTCGGCGTGCGTTTTGAGATGCTCGATTGCGCTTCCTTGCGCGACATCTTCCGCGACGAACCGGACCGTTACGACGAAATGATCAACAAATATGCGACGCTGCTTCGCACGATCAATACCACCACTCCGAGTGATTCCACCTTGCCAAGCACAAAGGCAGAATGGCTCCGCAAGGTCGACGGCATTAAAGAATTCTTAAGCGAGGAGAAATTCGCGAAGCTTCGCCGCCTCATCGAAAGCATCGAAGACCGCAATACCTTCGTCCACGGCGACTGTCACTTCAAGAACATCATGGTCCAAAACGATGACCTCTTATTGATTGATATGGACACTCTGTCCTATGGCCATCCCATCTTTGAGCTCGCCGCCATTTACGCCCCCTATGTCGCTTTCGAAGAAGATGACCCGGGCAACAGCGAGCGCTTCCTTGGCCTCCCCGCCTCCTTCGTCCAACCGATGTTCCGCAAGTTGCTCGACGTCTATTTGGGTGGCTTAAACGAGCAGACGTTCCAAAAGATCGCGCTGGTCAGCTACGCCCACATGCTTTGGTGGAGCAAAGTTAACGACCCCGAGAACAAAGCGCGTCACGAAGGTAACCTCGGACGTCTAAACCACCTGCTCGATATCATTGACGACCTCGATATCGGTCTCTAATCCAAAGATAGAAATAAAGCGGACTTAACCTGGAAATCATCGCAAAAGTCCGCTTTTTTTATTTTTGTGAGCAAGAGAAAAGGGCTTGGTTTCCCAAGCCCATAACTCAATCGGAGTTATTCTTTTTCTTTTTCGTCTTCAACCGCCTTGAGGAAGGATTCATCTCCTTCTTTGGCGATGGTCTTCATGATGTGCTTTTCGCGATAGAGCAACAAGATGATCGCGCCGGCGACACAGAAGGCGACGGCGACGAGGGCGACGACGAGCATGCCCTGTTTCGAAGCGACGATGTCGTTGGCATCGGTGTTCTGGGAGGTACCAATGATTGCGAAGGAGGTGAAGAGCACCATGGCGAGGGATTGGCCAAACTTCATCGCGAAGGTACGGGCCGCGAAGAACATGCCCTCGCGGTTTTGACCGGTGGTCTTGGCTTCCGCTTCGGCAACGTCGGCGACCATCGACTGCGGGATGATGCCAAGAAGCGCCATCGGGAACGCAGAGACCATCATGATGACGATACCAAACACCCAAGAGAGGGCGTTCGCATTGCCTTCTTCCGGAAGCATGCCCGGAATCGAAGAAACAGCAGTGATGGCATAGCAGACCGCAAGGCCCAAGAAACCGAAGATGACGAGTTTCTTCTTGCCGAATTTCATGACCAGTTTGGTGACGAAAGGATAGAACACGGCGGAAAGAAGCGTCATGCCGCCCATGAACACCATGACCATGCCAGCGTCGAATCCTAACGAGACTTTGACGAAGAAGGGAAGACCAGTCTGGAACATGGTGAGACCGACCCAATACATAATGTCGGAGAGGGAGAAGGTCCTGAAGTCTTTGTTCTTGAAGGTCGAAGCAAGGGACTTGAAGACGTTTTCGTTGGAAGGCTTGGTGTCAACGAATTCTTTCTCGTTGAGTAAGAAGGTCGGCAGGAGCATGCAGACGCAGGCGATAACCGCAAGCACGATGAAGCAAATGCGGTAGCTCCAAGCGAAGCCAACGGCGCCGCGGAGCAAGCCGGCGAACACGAACGGCGTGTAGGCCAAAAGGGTGCCGGCGAGGTAGGTGAAGGAGATGGCGGTGGAGATGAACATGCGGTCTTCCTGAGTCTTGCCAAATTCAGAAATAAGCGCGTTATAGGGCGTGCAGTACATCGTCATGAAGAGATAGAAGAGGATGATGAACACGGAGATCCAAACAATGTTCCACGGGCTCATGCCCTCAACAGGAGCGACGAAGAGGAGCACAGTGATGACGGAGAAGGGAATCGCAGCAACCTGCATGAAGGGGATGCGGCGGCCACGTTTGTTCTTCGAACGGTCCGACATCGACGCGATGAGCGGGTCGGTGACGGCGTCAAAGATACGGGAGAGGGCGGTGATGAGGCCAAGGACCGTCATGAAACCACCGATGATTAAACCAGGGACGATGTACTGCTTTGCTCCAAGAGCAACGTCGCCCGAGGTCGGAAGGTAGAAGGTGACGAGCCATGCGGAAATGATACCGCCAAGCAACGACCACCCCAGCTGACCAATCGCGAAGATGATCATCTGTTTTTTGGATAATCTTTTCATACTTTTCCTTTCTTGAAAGACAACCGAGAAAAAGCGCACAAAGAAGCTAAGGGCAAGTTCTTCTCCGCTTTTTGACAAAGATACCTTAATGAAAAAGAAACGAAAATTCCATAACAAGTTATGGTTAAGCGGGGAAAAACATACACCTTCATTCGCTTCGGCAGGATTACGGGAAGCGCTAAGGCGTTATCATTGCGTTTCCCATTTTAAAAACCCGCGACGCTAGCCGCGGGCAAGGAATCACAGATCTTAGAATAATTTGAAGATGTGATGGGTGAAGATCATGAAGATGATGTCCAAAATCCAGATGATGTTCCAACCGAAGATCAAACGGATGAGGGCGCACACCCAATGGCCTTCCTTAAAGCGGGTCACAAACCCAAGGATCCATGAGGTGATGGGGATGATGCAAAGGATTAAGCTGATCAACCAGGATAACCCAAAGTAATCTTTCGAACTATTTTTAGCCATAACGATTTTCCTCCTATAGTTTCTGCCTTAGATTTTAGTACTGCAGGACATAATTCTCAACGCAACAGTGCGGATATTGCGCGATTATCCCCTGCAAAAAGCCATTATTTTCGGGAATGTCTAAACTATTTGTTCTCGAGTTCAACGTCCTTCGAGAGTTCTTTTTGTTCTTCAACAAACGTATTCGCAGTTTCTTTGACCCGCTTCGATGCGGTGTCCAAAGATTCGGACTTGTCTTCGTAGGAAACCATGACCTGCGGGAAGGGGATGTTGATGCCGTTGTCGTCGAAGAGAATCTTGATTTCGCGGTTGAGGTCGCGCTGGACCTGGAAGATATCAGCCTCAGAACATTTGGCGACGAAGAGAAGGTCGACGCTGCTCGCGCCAAGTTCGGCGACGCCTTTGTAGAAGGGCCCTTCCACAATGGCAGGGATGCGGTCTTTGATCTTCGCAAGGTTGTCGGAGATGATCTTCTCCACGCGTTCGATGCGATCGTTATAGGAGATGCCCACGTAGCATTTGGCGACAGAGAGCTCCTTGGTTTGGTTGATGATGGATTTGATGTCGCTGTTGGTAACGATTTTCACGTTGCCGCCAGCGTCAACAAGGCGCGTCGTGCGGATGCCGATGGATTGCACTTCGCCGCGCCAATTATCAATGATGACAATATCACCGACTTGGAAGTCTCCTTCGAAAACGATGAAGATACCCGCGAGGATATCGGCGACCAAGGCTTGGGAACCAAGACCAATGATAAGGGTGACAACGCCAGCGCTTGCTAACATCAAGGTCGTATCTGCGCCCCATGCGCCAAGAATGAGGAATAGCGACGCGATGGCGATGACCCAGCGCAAAAAGTTCACGAGCAGCTTAGCAATGGTGATGCCTTTTTTGCTATGGAACGTTAGCTTTGCAAGTAGCGCGAGCACGTACCATAGCGCGATGGCAACGGTGATGATCTGCAGCGTGCGGATGGCATTGGGGATAAATTGCTGGAACATATACTGCAGGAATGGATTCGC
Organism: Bacilli bacterium; assembly: GCA_017479485.1. GTDB lineage: Bacteria > Bacillota_I > Bacilli_A > RFN20 > CAG-826 > Alloenteromonas. The sequence goes on along the minus strand of JAFVCC010000077.1, from coordinate 847 downwards.
GCTCACGGTAACGTTGAACATCGATTCCGGTCCCCAAATTTGATTGGCGAAGATGATGGCCACAATCGTTCCCGCCACCATCGCAGCGAAGAAGATGAACCACACGATTCGTCCTTTTGTGATCTTTCCTTTCATAACTGAATCCTCCTTTTGATCGGTTTATGAAACTTTGGATTACCCTAAACTATGCCGTGAAGGAAATGGGCTTATCCCATACCACCACTTCTTCTGACGTGTCCGCGAGCACCGCGGTTAGCGTATAACGCCGTACCGCCATGAGGTCTTCTTGCGTCACGGTCGGCGCACGTTCCGTTAGCGAAATCTCCTCGGCCGTATAAGGATCGTTAAGGTCGATCTCAAACGGCGTCGCGTCTTCGCCTTCACCGGAATAAAGCGTCAGAATGTAATTTTCGATAACGTCACCAGGATCGTTGGGCGTATAAAGAATCACCCCTTCCGTATTGATGGTCATCGCGGAGTAGTTGACGACGCTATTTAAACCGAAGGACGCCACGCACCAGTCACGTTCTCCGTTATTGCTGATGGAAATGTCTTCTATCGTTAGGCCATCAAAGGTTTGACCGGTGATCGCGGTATAGTGGACCACCGCTTTATACGTGCGATCTGGTGTGAATTTAGAATCAAAGACGTATCCATCATAGAAATTGAGGGTCTGAGGCTGATCGGTTTTTTCTAAGTTCCAGGAATAGGAAGCGCTCGAATCGCCAGTCACTCCGCTATCGTCCGTAGTGGTTAGCTCCAATTGCACAGAACGGATGGAATCATAGGTATCGATATAATCTAGGGCAACCTGGAATTCGCCCGTGCCATAGTTCATAAAGTGGTC
>JAFVCC010000076.1 GCA_017479485.1 Bacilli bacterium | reverse complement strand
GAATTCGACGCGGTTGACGATGAAGATCAGCAAGGCCGCTAAAAGGAAGTAGATGATCGCGACGGTGATGAGGGGGAAGAACGGCTCGAAGGTGCGGCTGCGGATGATATCGCCGATCTTGGTGACGTCCTGCACCGCCACGTAGCCGACGATGGCCGTGGCCTTAATTAACGAAGTGATCTCAGCTTTATAGACCGGAAGCATATGGGGAATCGCCTGCGGCAAGACGATGCGGAAGAAGGCCTTGCTTTCGCGGTATCCTAAGGCAAACGCGGTTTCGGTTTGTCCCACTTCTACTGTGGCTACGCCGGATTTCAGCATTGCGAATACGCCCGAGCCAAATACCAAGGTAAAGCCAACGATCGATACCCATTCGCCCGAAATCGGCGAATTCGAGAAGACAATGTAATAGAGAATCATCAACAACACGACCACAGGCATGCCTTGGATGAGCCAGACGAAGAAACGGGCGATGAGGTTGGCCACTTTGTTGCCTTTGCGGCAAAGCAAGAACACCCCAAAGCCTAGCGTGGTGCCAAAGACGATCGAAAGCGCGGTGATGATTAGCGTCGTCACGATACCTTCAAGGAACATTTTCCAGCGGTCTTCGCGGATGAAGGTCTTCTCAAACGATTCGGCGATGAATTGGAAGAAGCCTTTTTCCGGGGCGGCGGATCCGTCTAAGGTTAATAAAACCGTGCCGCCAGAATAGGTCGGCGAGGAGAAATAGACGCTCTCCTCCCGTTCTGGGGTTTTGGTGAAGCCCCCGCATCCCACAGTATCCATGCCTTGGATGACGCCGGCCAAAGCTGATTCGATAGGAACGTCGTGTAGCTCGAGCGCATATCCCGTCTCTTGGCAGAACAAAGCAAGGACCTCGACGTCATAGCCACCATAAAGGTCGGTCGTGCGGGAGAAGGAGAACGGCGGATCTTGGATGGTCACGGCATCGATGGTCCCCTTCGTCGCGGGAAGGCTACGGTAATCGAGCATTTCCACCGTGGAGACGTCATCGACGTCAAACCATTTCTTCTGTAGCCCGGCGAGCGTACCATCGTTACGAAGTCCGTCGACAAAAGCGCTGATTTCATCGCAAAGGTCTTTCCCCTCGGGCTTTGCCTTAGTGAAAAAGAATGCATAATCGAGCGATTTTAGAATTTCTGGCACCTGCGAAACGGAGGGATATTGGACTTTGATGCTTCGGGCGACGGGTTCATCGACGGCGATCGCGTCAACCTTATTGGAAAGAAGCGCGGTGACTAAATCGGAGAAGGAGGAGAATGGGACTTGGGTGGCGTCAGGAAGGCACTCTTTGATGTGTTCGGGATGGTTCGAGGACGTGACGACGCCGATGCGCGAATTCTTCAATTCATCGACGTGGACGGCTTTGCTCGATGAATCTTGGACCATCGCCCCGATTTCGCCATAGTAGGTCGGCTTGGAGAACTCCATGGCTTCTTTTCGTTCGGGGGTGATGAACAAGTTGCTGAAGATGCAATCGATCTTGCCTTCGGTTGCCGCGGCGACGATACCGCTGAAGTCATAGACCTTGAATTCGATCGTCGCGTTGAGATATTTGGCAAAATGATAAGCAAGCTCGACGTCATGTCCAGCGAGCTGGTTATTCACATAGAGACTAAATGGGGAGTTAATCCCGGTAGTTCCGACGGTGAGATGGATGTCGGATTGCTCGACAATCGGATATTCGGGAAGGGTGAAATCTTGTTGAACCAGCCACTTATCGCGGATTATGTCGAAGGTGCCGTTCGCCTCGATTTCATCGATAAACGCGTTGACTTTGTCTTTTAACCCCGCGATTTTTGTCTTCGGGGAAATCGCGACGCCGGCGGGCACGGGTTCGCCGATATCTTCATCGAGGATCTTGACCCCATCGACGCCATGGGCCATCGCGGCGCGCATTTCCATCTTATCGAAGACGAACGCGTCGATTTTGCCTTGTTGGGCGGAAAGGAAGCCCGACATCTCTTGGTCGAAAATCTTAATTTCTGCCTTAGGGAAGTTCTCTTTGACGAGGCGGAAATCATCGGTATCTCCGACGACGCCGATGACGCGCCCATCATCTTTAAGCTGGGCAAGGGAAGTGATCGGTTGCTTCGATGAAGAATCCGAAGAGCAAGAAGAAAGTAAGGTGATGGGGAACACCATCAGCATCAATAGAGCGGCGTACTTTCCAAGTTTTCTCCACATAATAATGCCCTAAATGAAGCAGCGCATACAGCACGCATGGATTTATCCATGGGTCTGCGGTTTGATGGTTGATTATAAAACGCGCGCAGCCATTAGGAAAAGCCCTACTTTGCGCCATCTACGAAAAAGCCAGGCACTAGGCCTGGCTCATGAACCACTTGGGATTAATAGTTCTTCGCTTCAAG
>JAFVCC010000075.1 GCA_017479485.1 Bacilli bacterium | reverse complement strand
CTGGTGCGATAAAGCCGATGGGGCATCCCTCATCGCTAGAAGCCTATTTGAGCAATCGACCGATATCGTTCTCTACGTCGGCTGCGCGGTCAATCCTGCCCATCAAGGTGAGGAATTCGGCTTTGGCTTCCAGACCAAAATGCAGATCATCGATAGCCTTGCCTCCGAGTTCAAGAAGATGGGTAAGCGGGTAAAGGCCAAGTGTTATTGATGACGATAATCCCCAGCTGATGAGGATTTTCTTTATCATCTTGGACTTTGAAATCGCTTCAAAGTGACTTTGAAGTGACTTTGAAGTAGACTTTGAAGTTACTTTGAAGTAATATGACATCGGATTGGAGAAATCGAACATGACGCTTGATGAATTGATCCCCGATTATTTGGGTGAAGACCTGCACTCGGAGTGCAAGATATTATTAGACCGTGATAACCTTCTCGGGTGGCTTAAAACAGTCGATGGCTTTGCCAATGGCGCGGGCGGAACCCTGTTCGTCGGAGTCGAGGACAAAACCTATAAGCTGATTGGCTTTTCTCTTGCTGGCATAGATAAGGAGAAGCTGTTCTTCGCCAAGACCATTGCCGCACATTTTGCCTATCCTCCTTCTTACCTTGTCTCAACCATTCCCTACAATGTCCGGGAGAAAACGCTTTATCTATTGAGAATCGACATTGCCGAAAGCGAAAAGAAGCCCGTTATCCTGAAATACGATGGCATGCCCATGGTATTTATCCGCCGCGATGGCTTCACCAACGCCGCTTCTAGCGAAGAGCTCATGAACCTTGCCATAAGCGGCGGCGTTCCCCATTTCGACCAAGCCCCAACCGATATTCCCTTCGACGAATCCAAATTTGGGGATTATCTCTCCTTTTATACGGAAAGGAATGGGGGCAAGAAGCCTTCTTTGAAGGATTTCTTCCACGCCGGGGCAATCGATGAGGAGAATCGTCTCAAAAGGGGAGCAACCCTATTCCTCGATGACTATGAGGGACAACTTACAAGGGTTGACCTCAATGTTTTCTCAGGCCTCACTCGCGGGGACGACCGCATCGTCTCAAGCCTTTCTTTCCGCGGCAACCTCATCCGTTGCTACCGTTTCATCCATGAGGCCATTTGCCAAAGGATGAACCGTGGCTTCATCAAGCAAGGAGATTCGCGCATCGATATCGACGCCTATCCCGAAAGAGCGTTGTTCGAGGCTATCATAAACGCGCTTGCCCATCGCGATTACACCTTGGATGGCACTCAAATCAGCTTCGATCTATTCCCGAATCGCTTGGTGGTCACGACTCCTGGAAGCATGTATGGCTTTGGCCGTGTCCAGCCGACCCGCGACCTCACTTCCTTCCGTTCCAAGAGGAGGAATGAAGTCATCTGCGGGCTATTCATCATGAGCAAGGCGATGGAAGGGAAGTCCACGGGATTTGAGAAAATCGCCCAGGAATACGCCTCCGCTGACCTTGCGCATAAGCCCTATATCTATTCGGATAACAACCAATCGGTGATCGTCCTTCCCGACCTTACAAGCGATATCGGCGTGACGGTTACGGATAAGGATCTCGTTCTTTCAAAGCCCCTCCCTTCCCAAAACGCGGAATTCGTTCGCATTTTGGGGTTCTGCTATGCGAGTTTCCGCAGCGCGAAGGAAATTGCGGATTTCCTTGGGGTGGCATCCTCTTCTTACTTCCGCAAGAACATGCTGAAGCCGTTGCTGGATGCCTCCCTCCTCATCGAGGACAAGAAGGGAAATTCATCGGTCTATAAGACCAATGCGGATTTCGTCTCGATCCGTTAACGAGAGTGAAATTGCTTCAAAGTGACTTTGAAGTGACTTTGAAGTAGACTTTGAAGTGACTTTGAAGTAAAGCGAAAAAGCAATCGATTTTGAAATATATAACCAAATATATAAGTAAGAAAAACAGACCAGTCATAGTCCGGCGTAGACGGGTAATGCTTCTTTTTCGTCGACCTGCAGGTGGATCGCCGCCGCCGGCGCAAAGGACGGCCCGATCTCCGCGCGCACCTCGGCGTCCCTGACGCTTCGGCAGACGGTGGATTTGGAGACCTGCCCGGAAAGGCAGGAATGCCTCCCCGCCATCGAGTAGGCCACCAGCTTGGGCGCGGCTTCGATGCCGTCTTTGACGAACCCGTCGAAAAGCGAGTCCTCCCTTGTGATAATCTTCATGGCCGTTCCTCCTGTGATTTTTGGTCGAAGAACATTGTGGAACGGCTTTTCCTTTGTGTCACCTACCTTCGCGGAACGCTATCCTCTTGTGGGCTGCTTGTTTTACGAACGTCAATCTCCGATAATATGGGTGTGAGGGAAAACCCTTTTGGGGTTCAATGAAATGCGGGAGTATCCCCGCTTTTACTTTGCCGAATAAAGGGGGGCGAAGCACGGAAAAGGTACGTTGCCATGGACGATTTTGCCTAACTAGGCCATATCGTGAGAAGCGTCTTGTCGCGACGCTTCGCCTCCAAGAGGAACAAAACCCCGCATGCGGAGATGACGCCACCTTTAGACCCGCATCGAACGATGAGCACAAGGATGTCATGAATCTGCTTATGCGCGGAAAGGGATTTACCAAACAAGTGGTTCGGCACCTACCGATGAGAATATCGATGGAGATAAGCGTTCCGGGAACACATCGAAGAGGAGAAATGATTTATGGACGAAAAATACGAAATCGTTAAATTTGAGCAAGGCGATTTGATTTTAGATATAAACGTATCTCCAAACGGAGAAACGGTTTGGCTTACAAAAGATGATATGGCAAGGCTATTTGGACGTGACCGCAGCGTTATCACAAGGCATATCAGTAAAGTAATGGTCGAAGAGGAGTTAGATCCAAATCGAGTTTGTGCAAAAAATGCACGAACTGGGCCAGATGGGAAACGCTATATTGTTGACTATTACAATCTTGATGTCGTGATTTCCGTCGGATACCGCGTCAAATCACGGAATGGCGTTATTTTCCGAAGATGGGCAAACTCCGTTTTGAAAGAGTATCTTCTTAAAGGGTATGTCTTAAATCCGGATCGGACTTTAATCACGAACGACAACTACATGGAACTCGTCCATCGAGTCAATAGCATGGACAACCGTCTTTCAAAATTAGAATCCGACCATCCTATCGGCGATGAGAACCTCTTTTTCGATGGGCAGTGGTTTGATGCGAGAAGTTTTATCAAAAACATCTTCGCCTCCGCGAAAGAAGAAATCATCCTGATTGATCCTTACGCGGATATCAAGGCTCTTGATTTCCTCAAAATCAAAGCAAGTTGCGTAAAGGTTCAGCTATTTGGGTCTTCTAAATCCAAGCTCACCCAAGACGATGTCGACGCTTTCAACAAACAATACGGGAATTTAGTATACAAAATGGACGATGGCTTCCATGACCGCTTCATCATCATTGATGAGAAAAACCTTTATCATTTGGGAGCGTCATTAAATGGCATCGGAAAAAAGGCTTTCGCGATAACAAAACTAGAAGAAGAGAATTTATTGGTCTCGATTAAGCGCAAACTGGGTGCCAAATGAAGGATAAGAAAGGGCCATCGCCGCCAACGAAGAAAAGAGCGCGAATAGAGAATGACCGTTAATCGTCGATTATGTTACGACTTATTCGTTAGAGCGCCACACGTCTATTTCGATTCGGCCCAATGTTTGGGATAGTCAGCATAATAAACAAGGGGAAGATTCGCCATGAAAGAAGAATTGCTTCAAGGCCTCAGCGAGGAACAGCTCGCG
>JAFVCC010000074.1 GCA_017479485.1 Bacilli bacterium | reverse complement strand
GAAGGAAATCGTCTGGGCATCCCCCTTCTTGGCTAGGACGATCTTTCCACCGGTCAGTTCGGGGTTGACGATTTCAAAGACTCGCTGGATCTCATCCAGGACAACATAAAGAGTGCCTTGCATCCCTTTTGCCTTTTCTCGGACAAAGGCACTGAGGGCTAAGGGGTTGCGCAGATTCGCATTGGCGTCGTCGTCTAGTTCGACAAGAAGGAATTGCTCTTCTTTCACGCCCAAAGAAATTAAATGGCTTTTAAAGATCTCCTTAAGCAAATAGGATTTGCCACAGCGACGAATGCCCGTAACGATCTTCGGGAATCCATTTCCCATGCCCATTATTAATTGGCCTAAATACTTATCGCGGGAAATCATAACTTTCTCATTTTTTGTAGAATTCTACATTTTTCAGGAAAATTATAATATCGTCTCCAGGCTAGCGCAACGCAGCGCATCACTTGTTTTATAAGTGGTCTTTTAATTGCTTCCATTGCATTTAAATGGCGCGCGGGGCTTTTCCTCGCAAATCCATACTGTGGGCCAAAACGAAAACAGCCGAGTGAGTTAGGGCTCAATCGGCTGTGAGTATTGGAATATTCGCTTATTCTTGAGGAAGGGTGCCAAGGACAGTGCCGTTAAGCTGCATCACGCGGGCATTCGTCATTTGAAGCGTTGTGTTATAGTAGACGATTTTGCCATAGAAGACGGCGACGTCGCCTTTCTTGGGTTTCTGGCTGTCTGGGATATTCTGGTATAGGAGGGTATCGTCGGCAGAGCGGATTCCATACAGATAGATGGATGAGCCATCCCTCATGCGGAGATGGCAATTGCCGTATTTATCGCTCTCGATTTCGCCGAGGATTCCCATGACGTAATACTCATTTTGGACTTGCCATTCGTCGGTTCCGATATTGATCGTGGGGAAGTCCGTGGTCCAGTTGGCTTCTATTCCATCCTCGGTATAGAGGATTCCGTCGGAGCAACTGATCTCCCAGATATTGGTGGCGTAGGACCACCTATTGCCTTTGGTGACGGCGCCCCACTGGGCCTTGGTTCCGCCGAAGACGATGGTTTCGAGGTGTTCGCAATAAGCGAATGCCTCATCGCCGATTGTGGTGACCGAGGCTGGGACAAAGACTTCTATCACTCCTTTTTGATCGAAAGCGGACATCGCGATTTCCGTCACGGGGAGATCGTCCACGGAAGAGGGGATGAAGGTGGTGGGAGGCACGAGTTTGTCCGGATAGCTGCAGACGATATAGGAATCCTCGTCATCGGAAAGGTAACCGCCGATATTGAGATCAAAGGTCTGATCCGCGAATCCTACGGTCTGGAAGGAAGCGCGCATGGAGAGCGCCTTTAGCGGAGCGCTGGAAGCGTCGGAGACGCCTTTGGCGGTGACGGTCTCTTCGACGCCGTCATCGCATGTGGTGCAATATGCCTTGGCGGTGCATTTGGTGTGGTCGTAGTTCCACTTGTAATCGAAATCGGTCAGGGTGTGGGGAACCTTTGGGAGGGCGATATCCTCCGTATAGGTGCCGAATACATCGTTATCGAATTTGGCCACGAGGGACATGGATCCCTCTTCGCTGCAAGAGGCGGGTTGCTGCGAGCTAATGGTCGCGGCGACCGTCTCGGTGATCACGTGGCTATCGTCATGCTCGCAGACCGCGGTCGCGGTGCACTCCGTATAGTCTTCGCTCCAGGTGTAAGTTGGCACTCCCCAAAGATGGACGTGGGCTTCGCTAGAAGCCTCGGCTATGGCGCTCGATTCTTTGGATTCGACGGATTGGCCCACAGGTTCGCTGACAGATGCATGCGAATCGCTTGAGGCGGCTTGCTGGCCGCAGCTAGCAAGGCCCATGGCCGCGGACATGAGGGCGACCATCAATAGTTTCTTCTTCATTCTATTCTCCTTGGGATGACTTTCAGATCCCTTGCAGGAATGCTCCGCCATCGGGGAGACATCATAGTTCGACCCTAATTGGAAATCTATAAAAAACGTATATCAATAGCGCGCGAATATTCAGGACATTTTTATATACTTTATTTTTTGGACAATCCACCTCTACTTCTTCGCATTTCTCACTCGATGGATAAAAGGAATTCGGTAATGCCGATTATCTCGTATCCGTTTGCGGTTTTGCTCTTCGGAAGCGGATCCTTCGTAACGATAACCTTCCGCAAGGAATTGCGTAGCAAGTCGTAGGGTCGCGTCTCCCGCGATAACGTCTCGGCATCGGAAAGCGAATAGCAGGCCTGCACGTAAATAGACTCCCCTCCTTTCACGGCGAGGAAATCGACTTCGTATGTTTTGCGGAAGCTGTTGCCGCTAGCGTCCTTCTCAATCGAATCGAAACTGCCGACGCTGACGCTATAACCGTGGTAGCGGAGTTCATTGAAGATGATGTTCTCCATGATCTGCCCTTGATCAGGGAAAGCAAAGGACAAGCGCGCATTTCTTAGCCCCACATCGGCGAAATAGTATTTCCGTGATCCGCCGATGAGAGAACCCCCTTTCAAGTCATAGCGGTCCGCTGGGGCGATCAGGAAAGCATCCTTGAATGCGTCAAGATAATCCGAGATGGTCTCTTTCGTAGCTTGGATGCGATGGGCGCTCCGAATCCGGTTTGCGATGCGCTCGGCATTCTGAAGCTGGCCGATGGTTTGACATACGACGTTACAGGTTTCTTCGAGAACGTCGCTTCGCCGAAAATGATGGTGTTCCAAAACATCTTTGAAATAGGTGGTCTGGAAAAGCCCCTTCAGATACTCCTCCTTGTCCAGCCGACTCTTGAGGACCGCTAGAGGCATCCCGCCGTGAAGCGCGTATTCGGCATAGTCCTTTTCTTCCGACCCACCGGAATAAAGATGGAACTCGGAAAAACTAAGGGGCGCTATCGAAATGTTTGTGGCTTTGTCGCGGAATTGCGTCACGATGTCGGTTGAGAGCATCCTGGAATTGCTGCCGGTCACGTAGACATCTATATTACTTCTTCTCGATAAGGCGAGGACGACGTCGACGAACGAGATGATGTCTTCGTCGCCATCCTTGGCTTTTCGATGTATTCCGCCCGTAAGCTCGGGGTTTACGATGGAATAAACCTCTTGAACCTCGTCAAGGATGACATAATGCGTCGCCTCGTCTTCGGTAGAGGCGATCACATAATCCAGCAAATTGAGCGGATCGCGGTATTTGGCGTTCAAGGCATCGTCGAGCTCAAGAACGAGGATATGTTTTTCATCGACCCCTTGCGTTTTGAGATAATCAACGAATATCACGCCAAGCAAATAAGATTTGCCACAACGGCGGAGCCCCGTTATGACCTTTGGGAAACCATTTCCCTTTACGCGGATCAGCTTTTCTAGATAAGATGGACGGGCGATCATATTAATCTCCTTTTCCGTAGAATTCTACACTTTTGTCGATTAGATTATAGGAAGTGCATCCGCATTTTACAACGCGAAGTAGCATGCAAAGGCGCGTAGCTAAGCGGAGCACTACAAAGCGATATGCTTCCAACACCATTGGTGGCTTCACGTTTCATAGCCACCAATCTCGCTTTCTCGCGAAAAGGCGGTATTAACTAGGTCAACAAATCAAGAAAAGACGCCCCCGCTTTATCGCGCTACCTCACCTTAGCCATGGACAAGGGGTTGCTCAAGCTACGGGCGGAATATAGTGGCGTGCGCAACCTCTTACGTCCCCGATTGGGCATCGTTTTCTTGCAAATACGCCTCTTATCCCCTGCTTCACCCTGATTTACCGAAAGCGACAAGAAAGGGCCAAGAACATTTCTTAGCCCCATCGTAGTCGTTGCTTTCTTAGTCCCCTGAAGGACTTCATCGTAGCGGATTACGCCTCATAGATGTTGATGTAATAGGCATAGCATCCCGAGCAATAAGCAGCGGTTTGGCCGCTCACCTCATATTCGGTTAAATCGTAGCCGAAGAAATACGCGTCATCGAAATACCCGAAATCCCTCTCATAGAATTCACTATAGGCTTTATGGCCGTTCGATGCGATGGCAAGTAGACCGGTGAAGGTGTCGCCCTCCTTGTCGAAGCTATACATTTTGCCTTTGGCGGCGCGGTAATCATCCGCATCGAGATCATCAATGGCCTTGATTTCCCTTTGGACTTCGTTGCCGTATTTATCGTTATAGGAGAATTTGGTCGGATAGGTGAGGCCATCCATTTCGTCCTTGCCTGAAACGGTACCATCGTATTTGAGGATGATGCCCGAGACATT
>JAFVCC010000073.1 GCA_017479485.1 Bacilli bacterium | reverse complement strand
TTCCATCGCGCCTGGACGAACTTCATCGGCGGGGTCGGCCTCGTCTTATTGGTCGCGTCCGTGCTTGGCGCGGGCGGCGGCGGCATGTCGCTTTATGTTTCCGAAGGCCACTCCGATCGACTCCTGCCCAACATTGCGAAATCCGCAAAGCTCATTTTCGGTATTTATCTTTTCTATACGGTCATCTGCACTTTGGCGCTTCTTTTCGCCGGCATGCCTTTATTTGATTCGGTTTGCCACGCGATGTCGGCGCTTTCTGGCGGTGGATTCTCCCCGCGAGTCAATAACATCGCTTCTTTCCGCATGTTAGACGGGCAAATGCTCCCGGGTGGCTTTATGCCCGTGAATTCCCTCGCCATTGAAATCATCATCATGGTCTTCGTTTGCTTCTCTGCCATCTCCTTCATGCTCCACACGTTCTTGCTGCGCGGCAAACTTCGCGACTTTTTCCACGATGATGAAATCCGTTATGCGGTTACCGCGGCGTTCATCGCGTTGGTGATTTGCTTCTTCGCGGCGCTGCTATGCGTGAATGGAGCAAGTACGAACTATTTCAATTCCTGGCAGGAAATCCTCCGCATGGATTTCTTCTACGTCATTGGCTCGATGACGAACTCGGGCTTTGCGTCGACGACTTCCTCCTTCCAATTCAATTTCATCGAAGGCGGCTCGGCGACCTACCTTGGCCACGCGTTCACCCTCGTGCTCATCTTCATGATGCTCGTCGGCGGCGGCGCGGGGTCTGCGGCTGGTGGTATCAAGCAGTACCGTATCGCCATCGCGGTCCGAAGCCTTTATTATTCCGTCCGTTACCGTTTCTCCTCCATCCACCAGCATTATCCAAAACTCACGTACCGTTACGGGAAGATGCAGGAACTCGAGGTGGACACCATTACCGAGGCCCATCATTACATCTTCATTTTCGTCGGGCTCTTCCTCGCTTTATCAATATCTCTATGCTTTATTGATCCGACGCATTATCAAGTTGAATCCGCGGTATTCGATGTTTCTTCCGCCATCTCCAACACGGGTTTATCGATGGTGATTGGACCCGATTATGTCGAGGCTGGAACTAAGGCTTCGTATGCGGTCATGTGGCTCCTTTCCATCGGCATGCTATTAGGCCGTCTTGAAATCTTCCCCGCCGCCTATGCCATTTCCAATATCGGCGAGGAAATTCATTATCATCACACGCTTCGCCGCCGCAGAAGACAAGATGCCGCGGCTGCTTCAATGGAGGAATAAACCATGCTTATCGACGATATTAAAAAAGCTTCCCTTCAAGCGATGAAGGACCATAATCCAGACGCTCGTACGAGCCTCTCGATGGTGATTAGCCGTTACCAGGCTTTGCTTACTTCCGGCAAAGGAGAAACCCCGACGGATAAAGACGTCATCGCGATCTTAATCAAGTTCTCCAAGGAACTTGAGGAAGAGCGCGCGGGCTACGTCGCTGCAGGTCGCGAAGAATCCGTGGCTTCTTTGACCCGTCAAATCGAAGCGGTAGCCGCGTTCTTGCCCAAACTCATGAGTGAAGAAGAAATCAAGGCGGTCATATTGTCCCTTGAGGATCGTTCCATTCCCTCCGTCATGCGCTACTTCAAGGCAAACTATGAAGGCAAAGCGGACATGGGCCTCGTTTCCAAGTTAGCGCGGAGCCTTCAATGAAAATAGGTCTTTCCTTTAGGCTTGCCTAAGCCTATAATTTGACTCGCTCAAGCGTTGCCCTTCAGTTGCGCTTGGAACCTAGGGGTGTGGTTCAATGGCAGAACAGAGGTCTCCAAAACCTTTGATGAGGGTTCGATTCCTTCCACCCCTGCCAACATTAAAATCGTGAAATAATACGTCGAAATTGGCGTATTATTTTTGTTTTTAAGGTTTTTGTGTAAACTTGGATGGTTAAAATCATATGGTGATGACATTCTAAATAGAGAAGTGGATAGATTAAGTTTCCATACT
>JAFVCC010000072.1 GCA_017479485.1 Bacilli bacterium | reverse complement strand
TCTTGGTTTGGGATGGCGAAATAGATCCTCCCCTCCTCGTCAAAGCGGCTTGAGGTGAGGTAGCCACTAGAATAAAGGAAGAGCAACGCCGCTTCCGCTGTAGCGTAAATATCCCCATAACGGTAGGAGAAATCGCTTTGAGCGTCGATTTCGCCTCCCGCATAGATCTTTTGGACGATCGCGTTTAACTGGGTCGAACCACTCTGCAAGAGATCCTCGATGACCGAAAGCGAGCCCGTGCGGTTCCAATAGAGGTTAAACCGTTCCCTGCCCGCGAAGAAATTCATGATGCTCCATGGGTTATAGTAGGTTTTCTCGCCATAGACGTAGTTTCCATACCACTGACGGATCTTTTCCTTTGGAACCAAGGTATGGTAGTCTTGCATGATGCGGTCCACTTCCTCTTCCGAAAAGGCAAAGCATTCGCTGGGGAAGACGGTATAGACCCCATTATCGAGCCGACTGCTATTCCAACCTGAGGAAAGCGAATCGTTGGCAAACGGGAGCACCCCCGTAATGATGCCAACGCGTAAATAGGGATTCCCTTTTAGCCCGGATCCATAAAACGCCTTGAAGAAAGGAGACACCTCATCGAGGAACCCTTTGGCGAAGGCGTCGTTCATCTGCGCGTCATATTCATCTAAAAGCAGCATGGGCTTGCACCCACTTTGTAGGCACACCGCCTTAGAAAGCAATAGAAGCGAAGACTCATATTCATATCGGCTCGCATTTCCGTTACGTAACGCGCGAAGAGAATCTGTCTCCGAGGAAGATAAGCCTACAAATTCATCTTGGGTGAGATAACGTTCAAAAGCTTCGCGGATCAGGCGGAACGTAGACCCTAAAATCGTCTCCGCGTTCTCGCCAAGACAGTTTTTGAAGTCCAGGTGAATGACGGGAACCGAGTTATGCGCGGCAAAGCAAGGAAGCGACGCAACCTTGAAATGCTCAAATAGACCGCTTTTGTCCCCTTTGCGCACATCAAAGAAGGTATCCGCCATCGAAAGCATCAACGACTTTCCAAAGCGGCGCGGACGGCAGAACAAAGCCACCGTTCCGCCATCTCCTAAATCATAGATATATTGGAGAGCCTCGGTTTTATCGACGTAGTAGCCTTGTTGAACCACGGTTTCGAATTCATAGACGCCGATGACGGGATTAAGAGTATTCATGGTCTTACCTCCTACCTAACAACATCAAACAACATTTCTCGATTTCTTACAACATGAAACAACATTTTGCCGTTTTTAACAACATTTGGCCAATTCTTACAACATCGAACAACATTTCACGTTTTTTCACAACATCGAACAACATCCTAGATTTGGCCATTAAAATAGCCCCTACATGCGTATACCCGCGCTATATGTATAAACTCATAGAAAACAAAAAGGACCGGTTTTTGCGGAGATTTAACGAGAAAAGGTTGCAGAACTAGCTTATTCCGCCGTTTTGTTTTCGCTTGTTTCTTGCTTCTTTTTCTTATGCGCCACGATAAAGCGCACCAAAAGGCATACGCCGAGAGTTAACGCCGCGGCGATCCAGAAACCGACCGAGTCGATCATGACATCTTCAAAGCTTGAGCCGCGGCGTAAGGCAGGGATACCCTGCAATAGTTCGGAGATGCCCGCTAAAGCAAAGCCCGTAACCGCGGCAATGCCCGTCGCGGGGTAGATTCCCCACTTACGCTTATCAAATACGGTAAGGATAAAGGCTAAGGTACCAAAGATACCAGTGATGAAGAAGAGACTGAAATGTCCCGCCGCTTTACGGATGAACTGATGGAACTCCGTCATGTCCTTGTCGTCGATGGTCTGCATCGCTTCAACTTCTAAGCGATAAGTAACCGCGCTTGCTTCCCCTAGCCCGACCGAATAGACGCGGAAGGAAACGCTTCCCCCACTTAATAAAGATAAGGAAGGGGTATTCGTGTCATTATTGGTTACGGAGATATTGGAGTGCCCCATCGTATCGACATGTAACCTCGTATCGGAAGTATTGATGGGCAGGTAAGACGCACTGAAGGAGATGGAGGTGCCTGCTTTTAAGGTACCGCCAGATAAAGGTACCGCCTTGCCACCCGAAGTGGCCTTAATGGTCACGCTTTCCGGCTTCGCGGGAGCGGAGATAAAGGGGACGTAGGCGAAAATCTCGGGATCGGAAGCTAAGCTTACCTTTACTCTCGTCTCACCTTGTTTCCGGTAACCCGAGACAAAGCCCTTGCGGTCCACTTTGGCGATGAGTTCGTCCTCGCTTTCATAGATGAGGGGCTCGTCAACGTCCAAAGCGTTGCCTAGTTCATCACGGAAAGTGACGCCGATCTGCGCCCCATAGGCATAATCATAATCTAGAGGGGAAAGGCCGCTTTTGCTCGCGCTTACTTCTAATGAAGCGACTTTGGATTCATATGCCCCATCGACGGTAACCTTGCAGACGTCCTTCTCTTTATAACGGAGCCATGCCTCCCCTACCCCAACGCCTTCGATTAAGCCGCCTGGGGCGACTTTAAAGATCGTTTCGTCGCTGGAAGAGAAGGGAGTGAGGCTCGGATCAAAATAGCGTTCGAGGTAATGGCTCGTCCCTTCTTCGACGCTTAAGTCCCCAAAAGATAGAGAGAAAGGGAAATAAGCATATTCCCCTGTGGAAATAGAGAAAGTGTCCACTTCGGCCTGGATGTCTTTGGTGACCCCGCGAGGATGGGCGTGGAAGGTTTCCCGCGCTTCATGCCCTGAGGCGTCGGTGAGGGTGAAGGTATAGTCCCCTTCCATTAAGGGAATGATGCGCACCGTCCCGCCTTTGGAGGTGCTATTGAAGTTATAGGTATAGCTCTTTTCTCCTGGAGTGGAGATGAACTTCATCTTCACGCCCGAGTTATATAAGTCGGCTTTCTCCTTGGGATAAGTGAGGGTGTAGTTATATAGCTTCGTCGTGCCGATGATGGCTTCGTCGTTTTCAAATAAGTTGACCTTTGTGCCGTCCTCTAGTGTCGCGGTGCGGCTACTCGTGGTCGTGGTAATGCCACTAGGGTCGAGGGTGACCGCGGTCTTTTCGGGAGTGAAGAAATTGATGATGTCCGCGAGCATTTGGCTGAAGGAAAAAGATTGCTTGCCACTAGCCCCAGTAGGGACGCAGCTCTCCGCGATAATGAGACCAGAAAGCAAAGAGAAAGCGATCCAACTCCCCCACTTCGCCGTCAAATAGAGTTTCCTACCCATAAATGCGTGTCCATTATATCGTAGACATAATGACGGGGTAAAAAAGTTTCTCTATAGGAATGTTACGTCGGTTTTCGATATGGAAGTATTTCACATCTACTAATTCTTCAAATCCGCGATTAAAGATGCAAAAGAAAGCGAAAAAACGCCTCAAAAGCCCTGTGTTTTGCTCGCGAAGATGGAGCGTGAGCTATTTCAAACGAAAGGGCTTCGATGGTTCCATGCCGTCTTCTTGACGCCCGAGCAAAAACGTCAGATAGCAAGGGAGCGTCATCGTATCGCCCACCATGGAGATATTGTAATGGCCGATTTTAATGAGTTTGGTTTGCCCTAGTGGTCTATGCATTCCATTACGCTTCCGTTATTACTGCATCATTGGTTCTTGAAAAACTTGTTTTATGACTTTGCGCTCATGGTGGTTGCACCAAAAATCAAGGGAGTTTTGAATAATCCGCACCAAAAATCAAGGGAGTTTTCGACCCGGTAGCAATAGAGGGTTCCCTGTTTGTTTATCGAAGCTGCCAACTCTGCCCACGGACAAGCGCTGGAAATACCAAGGGCACTGAAGGCGGACGTAGCCTTCCACATACAGCAAAACAATCATGTCGATTTATTGTTTTACTGCATATAAATAGATAAAATATATGCAGAATGAAACACAGATTTACTTATCAGTTCCTCAAGGAAGACGGTATTGACCCTCAGCTGTTTTCTCTGTCCAATGTATTAACCGATTTAAAAGCGCGTTCGGAAGAAAGCAGGAAAAGAAGCCTACCGATTTTCAAGGTTCTCGAAACCATCGCCATCGTAGAATCCGTTGAAGGCAGCAATGCGATTGAGGGCATCTTCGCAACGAAAGACCGCATCCAGGCTATCGTTGAACACGAGGCTCCCCCGCTAGACCATAACGAAGAGGAAATCGCCGGCTATCACGACGCTGCCAAATTTCTCAAAGAGCATTATGAGGATCTCGATTTCAACGAGGAAACCGTGAAAGAGCTCCATCGTCTTCTCACCGCAAGGCATTTTGGTTTCCGGGGCGGAGAGTACAAGAAGGCAGATAACATCATCGCGGAGAAGGACGAACACGGGGAAGTTCGGCGGGTCATTTTTACGCCCGTGCCTGCCGTGGAAACCGAGATGGCAATGAAGCAGCTTTTCACCGCTTACCAAATCTCTCGCGACGACTACGAAATCCATCCGTTGCTTCTTATCCCTTGCCTCATCGTCGACTTTCTCTCCATCCACCCGTTTCGCGATGGAAACGGTAGGGTATCGCGCCTATTGACGCTGCTACTGCTTTATAAAGCCGGGTATGACGTCGGTCGTTATATTTCGTTTGAAGCAGCGATTAACGAATATAAAGGAAACTACTATGATTCCCTCGCTCGGAGCCAAGCAGGCTGGCACGAAGGAAAGAATAACTACGTTCCATTTATTCGCTTTACTTTTCAGATTCTTTATCACTGCTACAGGGAAATCAATCGCAGGCTCATCGGGGTGAACGAAGGTAAGGCGAAAAAGCACCAGCGGATCGAATCCGTGATTCTGGGATCGATCGTGCCGCTATCCAAAAGCGATATTTTCTCTTTTTTGCCCGACGTATCCATCACGACCATCGAAGCCACTTTGGCAAAGCTACAAAAAGAAGGGAAAATTCGTAAACTCGGGACCTACCGCAACGCGCGTTATATTAAAAAGTAGTATTACGCGTACATACCAGAAGCGTTTGCTACCTCGATAAGAAACTTTTGTCCCGTCAAATGAATGCCCTACAAAAGTAGAATCAGGCGCGTTCATAGTTATTATCGTTCCCGCATTGGCCTCGCATCTCCTAATGAACCCTCTCTTATATACTCAAGAGTTACGAACTTTCGGGTATATTCCGTTTATGGATCTTTTTTGGAAAGAAAAAGTCCTTTCCCTGGGGCTATTTGTCTTGAACTACGATCAATATCCCCCTAGCGATACACACGCCCAAAGAGGGCGATGTTATCTCCCTTTCATGAACAAGGCCGTATGGGCCAAGATCTTCAAATCCAAGATGAAGGACATCTTCTTCACGTATTCGCTGTCGAACCACGCCTTGGAGTCCACGTCATGCTGACGCTTCATATAAACCTGCGAATAGCCCGTTAGACCGGGTTTCACCATGAACGCATTTGGATTATAGTCAAGCCGCGCCTTCACGAGGTTCTCTTCATATTCCACCCCGCCGGGCCGAGGCCCACATAAAGACATGTTGCCAATAAGGACATTGATAAACTGCGGTGTCTCGTCGATGGAAGTGAGGCGCAAGAACTTGCCAAAGCCCGTCTCATAGGCGTCGCGTTGTTCCTCGCTCATCTCATAAGGCGGGATAAAGGGCGCGTCCACTTTCATCGAACGGAACTTAAACATCGTAAATACCTTCTGGTTCTTCCCATAACGCTTCGGCCCAAAAAACGGGTGTCCCTTCGAGGCGAAGAGATTAATGATGGTCACCCACCACCAGAGGAAGGCAAAACAAAGCACGATAAGCACCAAAGACAAAACGATGTCGATGAGGCGCTTAAAAACGAGATCGACGCGTTGTTGTCGCGAACAAGAATAGGGTTTTACGTGGATTTCGGGGTTTTCCATTCGCAATATGGATTAGTTATTGGGCGTTGGGGTGTAGGTTTTGATGATGGAAGCGAGGAGGTTACGGATGTCGTCCACTTCGTCCATATGGAAGGCCTTGGAGA
>JAFVCC010000071.1 GCA_017479485.1 Bacilli bacterium | reverse complement strand
GCCGCCGAGCACATTGAGCAGCGTCGTCTTTCCACTGCCGTTTTCGCCCAAAATCGATAAGACTTCCCCCTGCTCGATGGCGAAGGAGACATCGTTATTGGCAATGGTTTTGCCAAAAGTTTTGGTTATGTGTTCAAAGCGTATGTGTTCCATATGGGAAAAGGGTTGGCGGAACGATTCCGCCAACCCATTGTTGTTTTAATTATTGCCGGGGTTTAATTCGGTAATACCGTCAATTCGAACGTCAAAGTAAGGAGCGCTGCGGCCAGCGGATTCATTGAAGAAGGTGATGTTGCCTTCCGTCTTGATGGCTTCGGTTTCACCTTGGAAGGTGCCGTCATCATCCACGTCCGCAAGGTAGGTGGTAAGACACTGACCATTTTTGACGGTGAACTTCGAGCAGTCAAAGACTTTGCGGGTGCCATTTTTAAGTTCCGCTTCGATAAGCGCGGTCGCGGCTTTGGCGGCAGGATCACGGACGTCCCAGACGACGGAACCAGTGGCGAGCGTGCCCGTCCAGTTGTTATTGAATTCGCCATCGATGGCCTTGCCGTCATAGATCGCGTTGATTACCGCCTTATAGTACGGAGCCCAGTCAATCTTGGAATAAGAAATAGCGCCATCGGTGAACAGGTTATAGGTAACGTTGGGAACGTTGGCTTCGGCGCAAGCATTCGGAGCGCCCATGGAATCGGCGTGCTGCGAAACGAGGGCCGCACCCCTGGTGATCAGCATATTGGCGGCATCCCTTTCGCCGTCGAGCGTATACCACGCTCTCGTGTACTGGACGTCCATCACAACATTGGGGACAACAGCTTGGACGCCAAGGAACCAGGACGTATAGCCGGAAACGACTTCGGCATAAGGGAAGGCGCCGACATAGCCGAGTTTGATGTTGCCCTTGTCGTCGTAATTGTTCTGCTTCAAGGAATTGACCATCGATTGAAGCTTTAATCCAGCGGCATAGCCCGCGAGATAACGGCCTTCGTAGATGGAGGCGAAGGCATTATGGTAATTGGACTGATTCGCGGTCTTCGCTTGGGTTCCCGTCGCATGGCAGAAGGTGACATTGGGGAATTCCTTGGCCGCCTTGAGCATAAAGGCCTCATGTCCGAACGAATCCGCGAAAATCACGTTGCAACCCTGTTTGACAAGGTCTTTCGCGGCAATATAGCATTCATTGCCTTCAGCGACGCCAGTCTTGATGATCTTGCTGCTGACTTTGCTTCCTAAGGATTCAACGGCGGCGTTCATCGAGTCGATGAAGTTCTTGTCATAGGTCGAGCTATCATCGTGTAAGCAAATAAGCCCTACTTTCACTCCGGTACCCGGGGTATAGGACTGGCCTCCATTCGCCGAGCAGCCCGCCATCATCAGCAGCGCTCCAAGGGAAAGGATTAGTTTGGCTGGTTTGTTCATTTCTTATCTCCTCCTTGAAATAAAACAAGCTCCAATGTTCGTTGGAGCCTCTACTGCTTTGACCCTGGTGTCCGCACAAAAGAAAACGCTAGGATTCGTAGTGCCAAATTTACGGTTTGGCGTAGAGACTCCCCTCCTGAATTAGGGGTATATACGAAGCCGGTATCGCTATCGGCATTTACATTATGGTCAGCCTATTTTAGGGAAGTCAAAGCCCCAAATGATGAAAGCGATTTCCTCATTTTCGTAGTTTTTTCAATATCAAAAAGGGGTATTATATAATGTTCCCAAAAAAAGTCAGTTCTAATCGGCTCTTTTCTACCCTTAAGGGTAGCCGAAAAGAATAGAAAAAACCGCACTGGGCATCAGCTCAAATGCGGCTTTTATCTTAGAAAACAGGCTTATTGTCGGAAAAAGCGGTGATTGATGCGCCAGCGACGACTTTTAGTCCCAGCTGCTTGAGCTTCGCTCTGCCGCCTTGGAACACCTTTTCGATGACGATGGCAACGCCAACGACATTGGCCCCTGCTTGCTTGCAAAGATCATAAAGCCCGAGGGAAGCGCTGCCTGCGGCAAGGAAGTCATCAACGATGAGAACACTGTCGTCGGCGTTTAAATAGCGTTTGGATATCGTGACGGTCGCGGTATTCCCGTGGGTGAAGGAATTCACCGACGCGCTATAGACGTTGCTGGGGTCCACCGTTTTCGATTTTTGCTTCTTCCCAAAGACGATGGGGATGCCGCCATAAGCTTCCGCCATAGCACAGGCCACGGCGATTCCCGAGGCCTCGATGGTTACGATGCGGTTTACAGGCACGCCATCGAATTGGCGTTTGACTTCCGCGGCGAATTGCTGCAGGAAGGAATAGTCGATTTGGTGGTTGAGGAAGGAATCCACCTTGAGTATGTCGTTGCCAATGATATGGCCGTCTTGCAGAATTTTGTCTTCGATAAACTTCATCTTGTTACTCCCACTCAATTGTAGCAACGGGCTTGGGCGAGATGTCGAACAAAACGCGGTTGACCCCTTGGACTTCTGCTAAGATGCGGTCGCGGATATGGAACAATACCGGATAAGGAATCTCCTCGACGGTCGCGCTGGTTGCATCCACGGAATTTACCGCGCGGAGCACCACCGCATATTCGAAGGTACGCTTGCCATCTTTGATACCCGTGGAACGGAACGGAGGGACAATGGTGAAGTACTGCCACACTTTTCCCGCGAGGCCATTTTTTGCAAATTCTTCCCGCAAAATGGCATCGGATTCGCGAACGAGTTCCAAGCGATCACGCGTAATAGCGCCTGGGCAGCGCACGCCAAGGCCTGGGCCGGGGAAGGGCTGACGGAAGACCATTGCATCGGGGAGGCCGAGTTCTTTGCCCACGACGCGAACCTCGTCTTTGTAGAGGAACTTGACGGGCTCGACGAGCTCGAAATTCAAGTCTTCGGGAAGCCCGCCGACGTTATGGTGGGCTTTGACGCCATGGCTTTCTAAGATATCGGGATAAATGGTGCCTTGGCCCAAGAAGCGGACACCTTCGAGTTTGCGGGCCTCCTCGGCAAATACGTCGATGAAGATTTTGCCGATAATCTTACGTTTTTGCTCGGGGTCTTCAACGCCGGCGAGGGCATCGAGGAAACGGTCCACCGCGTCGACGTAGATGAGATTGGCACCGAGTTCTTCGCGGAAAACCTTGAGAACCATTTCCGATTCGCCCTTGCGTAGCAAACCATGGTTGACATGGACACAGGTGAGGCGATCGCCGATGGCTTTGATGAGCAGCGCCGCGACAACGGAGGAGTCGACGCCGCCGGATAAGGCGAGGAGCACTTTGCTCTCGCCAACTTGTTCACGGATGAGGCGGATTTGGGCATCGATGAATTCCCGAGCTAGTTCTGGGGAAGTGATGCGTTTCATGTTGGGGCCACGAAGTTGAAGTTCCATTTGTTTTGCCTCCTGATCTATATATCGTGGGGAAACCTTATCGGTTATTGGTCGGAATAATTATCGAAGTAGCCCTGAATGAAGACTACCGGGGTGCCTTTATCACCGCTTCCGGAAGTGAGGTCGCTCAGCGAACCGATGAGGTCGGTAAGACGGCGCGGTGTGGTGCCTTCGCTGGCCATTTTACCAACGAGGTTACTATCTTTGGTTTCGATTTTGGCCACAATCGCAGCTTTGAGCTCGTCACCAGAAAGATCTTTGAAATCATTGTCGGCAAGGTATTTGATCTTGAGTTCGTTCGGTGTGCCTTCAAGCCCTTTGGTGTAGAAAGGGGCAACAACCGGATCAGCGAACTCCCAAATGCCACAGGCGGGATCTTTGAATCCGCCGTCGCCATAGACCATGACTTCAACTTTTTTGCCGGTGAGTTCGTAAAGGCGAACTTGAATGGATTCGACAAGTTTTTGCCCATCGCGGGGGAAGAGTTTGACTTTGTCTTCGGTCGCTTTGTTCGAGCCGAGCAAGCCATAGGATTCGTTATAGCCGCTGCCATCAACAGGTGCATTCATAATGTCGTCGAGGCCAAGGACGATCCTCGCCCCAGCGGAACGAAGAATCCTCTTGGTGCGTGGTGAGGTGTGGATATCGCTGGCGATAACAACATCGGTGTGGCGGAGCACTTCGCGGGGATCATTCGAGAAAATGATTTCGACCTCCGCCCCACAGCTCTCGATGAGTTTCTGGTAATAATCGACATAATCGACGCCGGTGAAGCGATGAACTTTGTAACCAAACAATTCGCGGTACTCTTCTAAAGTCAAGGCATCCTTAAAGGGGTCGAGGCCCTTCGCTTCCACTTCGTCGAGCTCGACGAGGCTATTGCCGACTTCGTCTGAAGGATAGGAGAGCTGAAGAACGACTTTCTTCACTCCCTGCGCGATGCCGCGAAGGCAGATCGCAAAGCGGTTGCGGGAAAGGATGGGAAACACGACACCAACGGTATTTCCGCCGGTTTTCGTCTTAACGTCTTTTGCGATGTCCTCGACAGTCGCGTAGTTGCCCTGCGCTCTGCCGACGATCGCTTCGGTAAGACAAACGATGTCGCGGTCGTGAAAACGAAAGCCCCACTCCTCGTCTTTAGACGCTTCAAGCAAAGCGTCCACGACAAGCGAGACTAGATCATCGTTTTCACGGATGATGGGGGTGCGGATACCACGGGATACGGTTCCGACAAGACGTGCCATAAATAACCTCCGTTGACAATGGTCTATTCGATGCTAACACTTCGCACGTCCATATGAATATACGTATGTTATTATACTTTCGATATCTTTTTCGTATGGTAGGAGAAAACCATGGATCTAAAATCGCTCCGCTACTTCGTAGTCGTCGCTGAAGAGCTCAATATCACCCGAGCCGCAAAGATTTTGATGATGAGCCAGCCGCCGCTAAGCAATCAAATCAAAAACCTTGAAGACGAACTCCAGACCAAGCTTTTCATCCGTGGCAGGCGTAGTTTAAAGCTAACCGAAGAAGGAAAATACCTCTACCAAAAAGCCAAGGACATACTTTCGCTCTCGGAAAAAGCTCAGCATGACATTTTACTGATGAACAAAGGAATCAGCGGCACCATACCCATCGGCCTTGTGCACGGATCTAGAGGAGGAATCGGCGCAAAATTTATCGCGGGATTTCTCAAGGAAAACCCCTATGTTCGTTTCCGTGTATTTAGCGGCGATAGCGATGAACTCATTGAGAAGATGCAACGGGGTTTATTGTCCGTATCCATCGTTTATGGACCCATTGATGAATCCGCGTTGAACACTGTGCCTTTGATGACGATTCCATGGGTGGCTGTTTTTCCAAAAAACCATCGTTTTGCAGTGGAAAATGAGGAAAAACTCTCGTTAAGCAAACTCATTTCCGAACCCTTGATTCTACCTGAAAGAAAAGCCAGCGCCGATGGAATTAAGAAATGGTTCCGTAAGACCAAAGGTGAAGTGAATGTCATCTGCGAGGTGGAAGAGCCCGTCCATGGCTATGCCCTCTCTAAGCAGGGAGTTGGGGTTGCAATATTGCCCTATGACGAAAGCATGCCCGAGTCTTTGAGCTATCGCCTCATCGAAGGGAACGAACAAGCGGTTCCCATCTATTTTGCTTGGCGTAAAGGGCACCAGCTTTCGACGATTGAAGAAAACTTCATTGACTATGTCAAAAAGTATTCATATTCATTGTAAAAAATGACATGCCCTCTTATTCTTATTACCCGTGGACCAGTTTTTAACTCTTAAACGTGTGTCGATATTCTGTTACGTGATGTGCGCGATTTTCCTATGTCTACACATCGCCATGATTACTATCTTCGCCATCTATGGGGTATTGCCCTTGCTTATTTATAACATCCTGAGCATCGCGTTTTACGTGTTCATGCCCTTTCTTATTCATCGGAAGAAGCTCACGCTGTTTGTTCTCCTTACCTACTTTGAAATCAACATCCACATGGGTTTAGCTGTTCCGATGGTCGGCTGGGATTCCGGATTCCAATTCACCCTTCTTGGCATTGTGGTTTTCTTGTTCTATTGCGAATACATCGGCCGGACGCTTAAGCTGAAAACGATTCCAAGCCTTTATCTCATACCTGCACCGATACTGATTTACCTCGCCGTCTACATCATCTCGGTCAATGTTACGCCTCCTTATCCTCTGCCTAAGGGAATCAACATTGCGTTCCAAGTGACTTGGTGGCTCGTCGTATTTTCTATTCTCGCGTACATCTTGCAAACCTTCATCAGCGTCGTTCTACGCTCGCAACGTGAACTTTCCAATGAGGCTCTACATGACAAGCTAACCGGCCTTCCGAACCGTTATTATATGTCCCACTTCTTCACTTCCGCGCTCGATGCAAAGGAATCCGTCAAACGCTATATCGCCATCATCGATATCGACGACTTCAAAGCCATCAACGATAGCTGCGGCCACAATTGTGGTGATGCCATATTGAAGACGGTTGCAGATCTCTTCCGTCAAGAATGCCCCGAGGCGGAAATTTGCCGTTGGGGCGGGGAAGAATTCCTCATTGGTGGCATGGCTCCGAAAGAGGATCCCATCGCCATGCTCGAGCACCTTCGTCTTGCCGTAGAGCAAGCGCGTATTCCTTATGAAGGCAAAGAGCATTCCGTCACCATCACCATCGGATTCGCCTGGTATGAGGCGAAGCAAGGCATCGATGAATGGGTTGAAGCGGCGGATAGGAAACTCTATGAAGGCAAGAATTCCGGTAAGAACCGCCTTGTCTACTAGGAAACCCTTGTTTCATCGCTATACATTAACTGGACTAGAGGGACTTCTACTTCTAGCCATTTTCTTATCCAGCGGTCTTAGCAAGAGGCGTTCTTAGAAAACGATTTCCTTGTGGGTAAAACGAAAAACAAGGCGGTTTTACGATTGCTTTTCCGAAAAAACTACTTCACGAAACGAGCGGTAATTTTGGTACCGACGCCGAGTTCGCTTTCAATCTCGAGGTCACCTTTGCCCATGCGCTGCATGCGGTAACGGATGTTGTTTAGGCCAAAGTGCTCATTGGATTCAAAATCTACATCCTTCATATCGAAACCAACACCGTCATCAATAACCTCTACGACATAGTGTTTGTCCGTCTCGTACGTTTTTAACGTTAGGGTGCCACCCTCCACTTTTTGTAAAATGCCATGGCGGATCGCATTCTCCACCAAGGGTTGAATGGTCAAGGTCGGTAGATAGAAGTCGGACACTTGGATGTCATAGATAACCTTGAGTCGATCGCCAAAGCGAATTTGCTCGAGCGAGACGAATAGTTCGATATGGCGCAGTTCATTTTCAAAAGAAATCAGATGAGTTTCCGTTAGCGTGGACAAGTTGATGCGAAGATACTCCGTAAAGTCATCTAGGGCTTGCTGAGCCTTATCAGGATCGAGAGTAATAAGAGTGGAGATTGACGAAAGCGAATTGTAAATAAAGTGCGGTTGAATCTGAGAAAGCATGACGCGGATTTGGGCATCCTT
>JAFVCC010000070.1 GCA_017479485.1 Bacilli bacterium | reverse complement strand
TATCGAACAATCTTCATCATCGCCCTCGGGCACGATGATGAATGGAGAAAATAGTGGCACTTCTGTGGCGATGAATATCTTAAAATGGAACCAGCAATAAATTCCGCCTGTTTTCGTTATCGTGGATCCTTATTGAGGTAGGTAGTTTATGAAAAAGAAAAAAGCAATCGTCTTAGCTTTAGCGAGCCTTGTTTTGGCTTCCTGCGGCGCGGTTAGCCAGCAGGGGAGTTCCTCTTCTTTGAGCGCGCCATCGAGTTCGCTTTCTTCCTCTACGAGCGCGGAATCTTCGAGCTCAGAGTCGTTAGTCCGCGTCTTCACCATCGGGTTCTATGATAGCGAGACCTTGCTTTTCGCAGAGGAAGTCGAAGAAGGGCAGCCCATCGTTCGCCCGGAAATAGACCCCAGCAAAGAAGGCTATGCTTTTGTGGATTGGTACGGTGATTCTACGCTAAATGAGCTTTTCCTCTTCGGTACCCCCGCGACGAAAAATACCGCGATCTTCGCCTGTTTCCGTCTGCTCCATAGTTTTGAGGACTATAACGAGCGGATCATCCCCCAATACTCGCCCCTATCCACCGAAGCCACCTTTACCGAGGGCGATACGGATATCGTGATTCCCGTTTTGGCGACGGAAGTGGGCCTGCTTTCGGCCTTACCCATCAATGCCGTCCGACTATTCGGCGCCTTTGAGGGCTTAACCGTCACGGGTGTCACGGTGAATCAAAATCACCTTACCGTCACCACTAAAGGCACCGTGAAAGCAGGGGAAGGCTACCTCGCCTTATCGAAGGATGCCACGTCTAAAGGTTCCTATTTGACCTTGACCGTCCCCGTGGAGGAACGCCGCGCGAAGATCGACGCCACCTCCTATCGCTTTGGCTCGGACCATAAGGACAAACTGGATTTCACCGTCACCTTCGCCAATTTAGCCATCGCTGCCGAAGAAGGCATGACCTCAGCCCAATATAAGGAAAAGGTCAATTCGGGCCAATTTCCCTATTTCACCCTAGATTCGGACCGTTATGCGTTAGAATTGCTGGATCTCGCGGAGGATTTCTCTTCCCTTCGCTTCCGGTTAAGCCTCCCTGGGCCTTTAGATGCAGCCATCGCCGAAGAACTCCGTAACAAGGTTTCGATCCATCTTTCCAAAGAGGCCTTCGTCTCGGGCTATGACCAGCAACTCCACATCGATTTGCTTACCCCACATACCGAAGCAAAGCTCAGCCTTTCCCACGACGTGCAGAATAATTACCGGGGCAAATTCGAAATCAAATTAGAAAATTGCCTCGTCACGGACGAATTCAAAAGCCATGTCGAATCGTTTTTATCCGAGCCCAACAACAAAAACGCCTTCTTTACGTTCCCCGGCGGCATCGACACGACCCTGACTTCCTTGAAAGTCAAAGACGTGACGACGGTCCAAGGCGAATTCCTCGCCTCCGCGGATTTCATCTCTTCGCGGTTATCGATTCTGACGCTCAATAAATTCCAAATCGATGAAAACGAATTCTATTTCGCGAAGAACTGGATCGACGGAGCGCCGGTAGCCTTGTTGCCACAGATCGTCCTTTATGACATTTCCTTTGAGACTTCCGCGCCAGGCAGCATCAAACAAACCGCGGATTCGAGCTACGACACGGTCAAAAGCACGATGAATTGGGTCTCCAACAACGAAGACGACAAACTGGTGAAGATCGTTTCGATCGCGACGAACCTCGGCAAAATCGGTTATGGCCTTTATTCGGGCGACTTCACGATGGCGAAGCAAAGCGCGGGCGAATTGCTCGGCATCGATTCGCTCCTGTCGCCGACGGCGCAGATCCTTAAGGCCATCCAAGGCGTCATGGACAAGCTCGCCGACATCGAGCGCCGCATCGATAGCCTCGCCCAAGAGATGTCGCTACTGCAAGACCAACTGGAAGATCTCGGACAACTCTCCCTGTACACGAGTTTCATGAGCGCCAATAACGGCTGGAATGACTTCCTCACCAACTATTACACGCCGCTAAAGAACGAAATCAGTTCCAAATCCACCGACTATTTCCGTTATTATTACGATTTGGCCGTCGCCAGCATGCCGGGCAGCGATAAGCCTAATCCAAGTGTGACCTTATATTACGATACCGAAGGGGAACTTGCTTTCCCGGGCGATGACCCCGCCATTTCCATTGATGGGCGCACCATCAATAAAGACGCGACGCGCGTCGTCGCCTTGCCCGAACTGGTCCACGCCCTCTCGGGCATCCGCCAGAATAGTGGCCATTCCTACATCGGCATCGAGGATGACATCGTCGTCGACATCATCGCCCATCAAAACATGGAAGAAAACCTGCTTGCGGACGTCTTGCTCAAGCTGCGCTTCGACGCGATGAAGAGCTGCTTCCCCACCTCCGGCAAGATCAATGCCTTCACCAATGTGTTCGAGAATTTCTGCAACGCCCTCACCGCCAACCAGATGGGCGGGCAGAGTGGCTTCACCCCATTAGATTACTATACGACGATGCTCGAGACCGCCTGCAATTTCGGCTTTGAGACGCAGGCGGACATCAACCTTTGCATCATCAAGCTTCAAGCGACTTTCTTCAACGCGAAATCCGTCATCCAATTCGTGAGTTCGATCAACCCTGGCGAAGTCCAAGCCTCCCGCTATACCGCCTTATATGAGGCGGTCAACAAGGAATTCACCAGCGATCGCTTCTTCCATCCCAATCGCCCGGACCTCGCCACGGGTTCAAGGCAAAACGCCGTCTATTGCTTCGCGACCAATTCCTATGTCACCGTCGACCTCAACACCTATGCGCTTTGCTTTGAGTCCGATGGCGCATTCGCGGGCGTTACCAAAAACGACATCAAACTCGGCAATGCCACCATCGGTGACATCGATACCGTATCCGAGGCCGACATCCGCTTCATGAATTTGAAGGCGAAGATGGTCAACCGCGTCAAAAACACCGATTACACCTTCGAAGAATACTTTTGCTCCCTCGGTGTGATCCCTGAGGATTTATGTGGCAATGTCTCGGGCATCATCCTCAAATACGATGGTACCGTTTCAGGCAAGGACGAAATGGATGGCCTCACCTATCCGACCAAATTCTCCTATAACGATAAATACGGCAACGAAGTCCAAAGGGAAATCAAGGCCATTGATGAT
>JAFVCC010000069.1 GCA_017479485.1 Bacilli bacterium | reverse complement strand
GTTACGAGCCAGCGGGTGAGGGAAGGTAGTCAAGGTGATCGCAGGCATAACGTTGGCCAAGGTGGGAAGTTCAACCGCGATGTTTTTCTCCCGCAGTGAAGCGAAAAGAATTTGCACGTTACGCCCTTTGGAAACGGTATATATGCAACGGGTCAAGGCCTCGATACCATCGGCGTTCTGCGCGGCATCATAAACAATGCGTCCGACCGTCTCTAGACGTAATGGCAGGGCTGGCTCAAGCAAGCCACTACGGAGAGATTCCTCGCGGACGGGGAAGTCATTCTGCAAAATGGAAACAGCCTGGATTGCTAACGAAGCGTTACGCATTTGGTAATCCGCAGTAGTATTGAGTTCCACGTCTTTATGGCTACCGTAATCAAAATGGAAACGCGTCCCGACGAGATGGTCGAAATGATACTGGTCCACCACATAGAAAGGCGCATCCAGGTCTTTCGCTTCATCGCGGATAAGGCCTAATGATTCGTCGTCGAGTTTGCCTACAAGCGCGGGGACGCCCGGCTTGATGATGCCTGCTTTATGAAGCGCAATTTGCGATAAAGTCGTGCCGAGGAACGAAGTATGGTCTAAGGCGATGTTGGTGATGATGGCAAGACGCGTATCGAGATCTTCGAGATTCGTCGCGTCAAGCGATCCGCCCATACCACATTCCACAATGGCGATATCGGGCTTTACTTCTTCGAAATAGCGATAGGCAATCGCGACACTGATCTCAAAAGAAGAGAGATGGAATTTATCGAAATCTTTGCGATTTTCCTCGTAAATCTCCCCTATTTTTTCTTCCGTGATGAATTCGCCATCATAACGAATCGACTCTTTTAATGAGAAAACCCACGGCGACAGGAAGAGTCCAACCTTATAACCTGCAGCGCGGTAGATGGATTCGAGGTAATGGGCCGTCGAGGACTTTCCATTAGTTCCCGCGATATGAATGATGGGACAATGAGGGTCGAGGTGGCGCTTTTCTGCGTAACGGTCCATGTTCTCGCGGTCATATTCCGCGTAACGATCCTGAAGCAGACGTTGTTGAAAATCCGATGCCATAACTAATCTCCATCCTTGCCTTGTCCGCGAAGGGCTTTGCCCATCTCGCGCTTGGCGTCGCGTTCTTTGATCGCGTCGCGCTTATCATGGGCTTTCTTGCCTTTGGCCAAAGCGATCTCGACTTTCGCGTAACCGTGAGACAAAAACACTTTCGTCGGCACAACCGTCATTCCCGTTCCCGTCAGTTCGCGTTCAATCTTGCGGAGTTCCTGATGCGTCAAAAGCAATTTTCTTGCCCGCAAAGGATCGGTGTTCCAAATCGTGCCGTCTTTGTAGTTGGAGATATGCATGTTGTTAATCCATGCCTCCCCGTTTCGTAGGGTCACGTAAGAATCCGAAAGTGAGGCGTTTCCTGCGCGGAGACTTTTGATTTCAGTGCCCGTCAAGACGAGGCCTGCCACCATGAAGTCCGAAAGAAAATAGAGGAAATGCGCTTTCCTATTTTCGAGCAAAACATCACGTCCAGATTTCTTCGACATAGTCACCCTTTCTACGCGCAAGATTATACCCACAAGTGCGCGCGAGCACTAGAAGTACCTCACTAAGGCAAAAGAAAGCCCCGCTTCACACCAGAGGGAAACGGGGTAAGTGGCTCAGATATTAGAGATAGTATTTGTCGAGCACTTCGAGGGTCTTCTCGTCGAGTTCATAGACGAGCGGTTTGCCCGTGGGGATTTCGACGGAGATGATCTGCTCAGGGGTGAGGTGTTCGAGCATCATGACAATGGCGCGAAGCGAATTGCCGTGGGCCGCGATAAGAACCTTCTTGCCGGCTTTGATTTCCGGAGCGATCTTTTCATCCCAATACGGTTTGACGCGCTTCGCGGTGTCGATGAGGCACTCGGTAAGCGGGCATTCGTCGATGGTCATTTCACCGGATTTGACGAGGTTCTGATATTTCTCTTGATTGCCCGGCCAGCGCGCATCATCTTTGGTAAGGGCTAAAGGCGGAACATCCGCGCTGCGACGCCAGATATGGACTTGCTCATCGCCCCACTTCTTGGCGGATTCGGCTTTGTTGAGGCCTTGGAGAGCGCCATAATGACGTTCGTTGAGACGCCAGGAATAGAATTTGGGGACGCTATCCCATTCGCCAAGTTCGGTGAGGGCATATTCCATGGTCTTGTTCGCACGTTCCAAAACGGAAGAGAATGCGACGTCGAAGGAATAGCCTTTCTCTTTGAGGAGCTTGCCGGCTTCGTGAGCTTCTTTAACGCCTTGCTCAGAAAGGTGGACGTCGGTCCATCCAGTGAAGAGGTTGCTGAGGTTCCACTCGGATTGGCCGTGACGGATGAGGACGAGTTTAATCATGTTCGTTCATAGTTCCTTTCGGTTGGTGCGTTCATTATATACGATTCGCGTGGGCACGTGCAGGCGAGTATTACTCGATGCCGTTTTCAAGGCGGAGCAAGCAAAGGGCGACTTCGGCCCCCCTTTTGCCAGCGGGACGCTTATTCTGCCAGTATTCGACGTCATGGTCGACAGCATCCGAGACAATGCGGACACACGCGAAAGGCTTATGATAGACATAGCACGCTTCGGCAAAAGCCGCTGTCTCCATATCGATAAGTAACGCATGGAAACGTTCAATGATCACATCCTTGCCCTTTTGGTCTGCAATGAAATGGTCAC
>JAFVCC010000068.1 GCA_017479485.1 Bacilli bacterium | reverse complement strand
CAGCCACCAAAGAATCCGCGGAAAAGGAAGTCTTAATCTACGCCTTCTTTACCATTCTTCCCACGGTGATTACCGTGATCACCAACCTCTTAGTTTTGCCTAATTACATCTCCTTTAAGAAGACGCGTAAATATGAATTCAGGCCACTTTTACGGCCGTTATTTACCTTATTTTTCATTTCCATCTTCGTCACGGCCTATAACCAAACCGATTCCTTTATCCTCGGTTTTATCGATCAAAGCAAAGCGGCGGTAGGCTCTTATTCGGTCGGCGTGAAAGGCATCGATATCATCATCACGCTTACCACCTCGCTTTACGCCGTCTTCATGCCGCGAGCCACCTACTACTACGAGATGGAGGATAAGAAGTATTACAAAAACCTCCTGCGCTTCAGTTTCAACATCACCGCCTTCATCGCCATCCCCGCCATCGCGACCATGGCGACGATGTCACGTCCGATCGTCTCCCTTATCGCGGGATCTTCTGACGCCTCCTATGTGGACGCATATCTTGCATTAACCATTCTTTCCGCGATGATGCTCACCTTCTCCATCGCGGATAATATCTATACCGAAATCTTGCTCCCTCAAAAGCGCGAGAAGGTCTATTTGATCGCCATGGGCAGCGGCGTAGTCTTGAATGTCGGATTATCTCTTCTATTTGGGTTGCTCGTTTTCAAGGACCGCCCCGTCGTCGGCGTCGCCATCGCGACCATGGCCTCGGACGCACTTATTCTCATCTATCTTCTTTGGACCACAAAGGAATATTCGCTTGGGGCCATCTTCAATAAGAACACCTTGAAGCTCGTGCTCATCGGCCTCCCCATCGGTGTCTTAAGTTATTTCCTCGCGCCGTTATTCATCCGCGTTCTCCCCTTCGCTGGAGGACAAGCCTGGATCAGCGAGCTTCTCGCCTTGATTTTCACCGTCACGATTGATGCTGTCATCTATGTCGGCGGATTGCTCTTACTTAAAGAAAACCTCGTTTCCTCATTCTTGCCGAGCTCCCGTCGCAGGAGGGAAAAAGAAAATGGCTAATCCAAACCTCAAAGAAAACAAATTCAAGCGGGCGATTGCCGTGGCGTTCCGCGGCATCGTTAAACGCATTTCTCCGGTCACTTATGTGAAGTTGCAATACCGCTATATCACCCACCACCCCTGTAATCTCAAAAACCCCACCCGCTACACCGAGAAGCTTCAATATCTCCGCCTTTTCGTCTATCCCAAAGACCCGCTGGTAAGCCAATGCGCGGGAAGAGTTGGGGTGCGCGACTATATCGCCTCCTTAGGCCATGAAGATCTCCTCGTTCCCATCATCGGAATCTATGACCGCTTCGAAGACATCGATTTCGATGCGCTTCCAAAATCCTTCGTCATCAAGACGACCCACAGTTCGCAATGGAACATGCTCGTCCGCGATAAAGCGGAATTCGATATTGAGAAGGCGCGGAAAGCGTTTCATAAATGGCTTTCCACCGACTATGGCAAATTCACCATGGAACGCCACTACTCCCCCATCAAGCCGCAAATCATCATCGAGCACTTTTTAGGCGACACCGTTACCTTGCCCACCGAATATAAAATCCACGTCTATAACGGTGTGGCAAAAAACCTCTACGTCGTCACCGGACGCGGCACCGACATCCGTTACACGCAGCTCTATATTGATTGGACCCCCTTTGATGGTTCGCAGTTTAACGGTTGGAAGAAGGCGGATGAGACTCCCGCAAAACCCCCGCACTGGGAAAAGATGGTCGCCCTAGCGGAAGAGATTTCCAAGCCCTTCCCCTTCGTGCGCGCGGATTTTTATGAAGTAGATGGGAAAATCTATTTCTCCGAGATGACCTTCACCCCCGCCAAAGGCACATTAATCCTCGACGATGATGCGGCGGATTTTGAGATGGGAAAATGGCTCGATATCTCGAAATATCTCCGCAAAAACTAAATCTTTTTCGATTAATACCAGGTAGAATCAGGGAAGAGAATCTCATAGACGCATAAGCCGTCATGATAGCCCTCGGAGGCAAAGTCGCTGCTTGCATCGGTAACCGCATGGTCCACAAGGTTTCCATACGTAATGGACATGCCCACGATGCCACGGGGAGAAATTCCCGCATCTTCAAACGTAAAACCGACGAGCGAGGTCCTTGCCGCTGCGCTATTGCAGCTTAAGTCGACGCCAGGTAAGCGGACTTGATATCCCTCCAAGCCAACGGAAGCGAATTTATAGAAGGTGACGATGATGTCACTTGTTACGATGCGGCGGTCGATTTCTTGATCCGTACCCATGAGGACCGAAGTAGCAAAATAGGTCGCATCCGCTAGTTCATATGGGAACATCGTTCCATATCCTTCGGAGGAAAGAACCATCATCGCGTAATAGGACCAACCATTGCATTTGATCTGGCCGTTATAGAGTTTGGAAAGATAGCCGCGAGAGAATTTCGGATAGAATCGGTCCAGGCGTTTATTCTGGGAATAGACGGTCTCATAAAGCGGGGAATTATCCGCGTAGACGCCCGGCCCATTATTGATGATGTCTTCCGGGCGGCCATCGTAGGCGCCGCCGTAATAGCCCCAGTGGAGCTCCTCTCCCGCATTATTCACGAAATAATCCGGGTGATATTGCTTCGCTTCGAGGTTGCCATAGCATTCTAAGGGGTTATCCGTGGGACCGTTGCCGGCGAAATAACCATTTTTCCCTCGGGAAAGAGTCTTCGCGTATTTAATGTTGCTATAGCCTTGCTTCGTGCTCCCTTCCCAGACGTTATAAACATGGTCGACGAAGGTGCCGCTTAAATACGCGCCTTGGGGATAAAGGAATTCCGTATCCACGCAAGAGCATAAGCTCATTGAAAGTAAGCCGAGCAAAGGCAAGAAACGCTTATTCATGGACCTCGACCTCCTTAGCTTTCTTCGGCATCGTCATTAAGCCGAGTAAGAAGAAACTGACCATCATGTAATTGGACTGCGTGAAGAAGGATAGCTGTTGCCCGTGGACGATCGGTTGGTCATCGGCGAAAAGCGAAGCATATAGGAATATGGCCAAAGCCATCATTGCGATGGCCAAACGGAAATGGAGGTCTTCCTTCCCTTCGCGAAGATAGTCGCGTCCTTGCTTGAAGGCGAAGAAGATCACGAAGCAAAGAAGCCCAAACGCGAGAAAACCATTTTGCCATAAGACGTTGAGCTCGAAGATACTCGTCAGGTGCAAGCTTCCCGCGGTCGGCGTGCGGTAGCCAAATAGCAACGACATCAAATCGATGCGCCCTAAGTCGGCGTTCACCGCGCCGTTATATACCGCGTCATTAGCCGCATCAAAGAATACCTGCAATCTTCCTGGCACGCGTCCAAAGACGGCCTTTAGCAAATTGGAGAGGATGTGGAGCTTACCATCAAGCAATAACGCAAGCGTCCCAAGGGTTACGATTCCAATCAATATGAAATAGATGAAAACGAAGACTTTTTGCACTACGCCCCTCTTCTTTTCGTCATTCCTAAGGAGATGACGGAGCAAGCAATATAGACCCGCGAAGACATAGACGAAAGCCATGAAAGCTAACGCGGGAAGATAAGGGATGAACAGGCTATAGAGAATGCCTACGCCTGCAAGTGCGGCAAGGATCAAGAACTTCCGCCCCTCCTTCTTTGGAGATAACGCGAATAACCCAGCGCCCGATGAGCCGAGGAGTAAAGAAGCGAGGCAACCATATTTGAGGCTTACTTCGCCAAACTCAAATCCCAGCAACGCTTTGCCTTCGGTAGATACGGGATAAAGGACGCCCTGGTAGTAATAGAACATGCCTTTATATAAGGCGGCATAGAAGAAACCGTAACGGATCAGCGAATAGATGCCAACGATCACGCAGTATAAAGCCAATCCGCCAAGCAAGGCATAAAGCAGGTATTCCTTCTTAAGAACCGGGATGAAGTTCGCGGCCACGCCAAGCAAGAAGAAGCCCGCTAAGCCAAGGGTCTCTAGAAGCATATAGACTATCGAATTGAGGCCAAATCCACCATAAGCGCGGAAGAAGAACGCGGAGAAGCCCATTAAGAGGCAGAATAGCCCCAGGGGGATCAACCAAGGAAGGTTGGGCTTAAGGTCTTGCTTGGTATAGTTATTTTGAATAAAGGGAATCGAGAATAGGGAAAGGAAGAATCCGATGATTTGAAGTAGTCGGATTCCAAGTGCCCCGCCGATACCAAAGGAGGCGAGGGCAATGATTTCCAAAATCAAAAAGGCGAAGATCGTATCAAAACGCTTCGTGAAATCATCTTGTCGCGGTTTTCGTTGCTCCATAATGCTCCATTATATGCTTCTTTAAGAAACATATCGCTCGTAATTGGGGTCCTTCTTCATATAGGAAATCATGATGCGGCGGAAGATGACGCCCAGGATGATGGAAATGATGGAAAATACCGCAAGCGTCCAGAGGATGATCAGCATCACCAAATAGAAAACAAATCCGGTTTGGCTAAACAAAATCGTGAAGGCCAAGCCACCAAAGCCGCAGATAAAGACGCTCGAATTGCCGATGCGGAGGAAAATACTGCTGAGTTTGCCCCAGAATTCGATCGCCCGAGAATGGTCCGAAGTGATCTTCTTGGGTTTCTTCTGCTCTTTGACCTCGGCTTGTGTTTCCGAGATCACTTCTACGTCAATAATATCGTCGTCGATAACCATGATGGGGTGATTATAACGGAGAAAAAGGAATTGCTCTACTATTGTAGAGTCTCACCGCATCATAAGATTCCTTCCAAAAGGATTTTTATCCCAACAGCAAGGAAGGTAATCGCAGAAATAAGAGAAGCGTAATCGCGGAAGAAATCCACCTTGCTGCCCAAGAACTAGCCGAGCATCACCATCAAGAAAGAAAGGGTGAACGTACTGACGCCGATGACGCCAAAAGAAAGCATGGCTTCAGGAATGGCATAGCCTAAGAATACGAATCCGATGCAAAGCGCATCGATGGAGGTGGCGATGCCTTGGAAGAAGATATCCATCGGTTTAATCTTCCGCTCCTCGACTTCTTCCTTATCTTTGTTTTTACGGTCCTTAACGAAATCCACCAAAGACTTCGCGGAAAGAAGAGACAATAAGGCAAAAGCGATCCAGGGAATCGCGGCGGTCAATGCATCGCGGAAGGAATAGCCTACAAAGTAGCCAAGCGCGGGCATCCCAAATTGGAATAAGCCAAAAGTCGCCGCGATAAGCAACGCTTTAACGATGCTCATGTGCCGTTCCCTTAGCCCATCCGTCGATCCGACGACCATCGCGTCAACGGACATCGAGAGGGAAACGATGCTGACGTTAATCCAATCCATGCGCATAACTATAGCGGTAACCATAAATAAAGAAAGAAGAAAGACGGCCACGATGGACCGTCATTTTTAAATTCATCCAGGATTTGCGGAGATTAATCCAAAATCGCGTACATATCGTAAAGCGTGTCGCCGATGTCGAAGAACTGCACTTCCATGAATTCGTCTTCGCTTTGGGCGAGCGCTTCGATTTCTTCTTTCATCGCGTCGCTGACGCGGTTTGAAGCAAGGACAATCAATAAGGCATGGTTGTTCCCAGTCGAAGCGTAATATTGTTTAAAGCAGTCCACAAGACCGCTACCGATATGGAATTGGCCTTGGTCATCCTGATAGAGGTAGTCCCCTTCTTTGATGTCTAATCCATAGGACTTTGAGCTCCGCACAGCACGGAAGCAAGAGAACGTATGGCTTTGGCTGAGGGCGCTTTTCGCGCGGGAGAGATTTTCCTCATAGCCCAAATCAAAGGCATCCATCACCGAGCAGCAGGATAATCCCTGCGCGATATCGGCGGTAGGAACGATATGGACTTCGCCTTCTTCATATTCCTTCGCCGCAAGCTCAGCGACGAGGATCTCGTTTTTGTTGTTGGGGAAGACGATGATGTGCTCAGCGTTGGCTTTGTGGAAGGCCTGCAAGAATTCGTCGGCGCCCGGATTCATGAAGGATCCGCCGTTGACGAAGAACTCCACCCCGTATTCGCGGAAGGTGTCCGCGCATTCTTCCGTCGGCACCACCGCGACCACCGCAACCTCGCGTCGCGGCGCTTCGGTTTTCGCCACCATCGAGATGTTTTTGCTCTTCTCGATTAAGGTTTGATGATGCTGCAGGGTCATGTTCTCCATCTTAAAGCGCACGAATTCGCCAAATTGAAGAGCATAGGCGATGGCCTTATCGGGACATTTCGTATGCACATGGACTTTGACCAAAGTACCATCTTGGAACGCGACAAGAGAATCGCCTAGCGTCTCCAAATAATCGATGGCCTTATCCAAGCAGAAAGAGTCCACGCCGCCTTTATCATGGGTCAACTGCAAGATGAATTCCGTGCAATAACCATAATCTAAGGTGCTATTTTCATCAAAACCGGCGAGGGAGAAATCCGGCGCGTCGTTATGATGGCTTGAAAAGCCTAAAGACACATCCTCGATGATCTTGCCGCCGAGGGCTTGGCCCATGCCTTCAATAATATAGAGAAGACCCGCGCCGCCCGAATCGATGACCCCCGCTTCTTTTAATACGGGGAGGAGTTCGGGAGTCGCGAGGAGAGTGCTCCGCATCGTGTTGATCAGCAGCGTGAAATAGTCTTCAAAGCTCGAAGCCGAGTCGATGTGAGAAAGTGCGTATTCGCCGCCTTCCCTCATGACGGTAAGGATGGTTCCTTCTACGGGCTTAACGACCACTTCATAAGCGCGCTTAACGCCCGCTTCAAAAGCTTGAGCAAACTGCATGACATTGGCTTGCTCAAGATTGCTT
>JAFVCC010000067.1 GCA_017479485.1 Bacilli bacterium | reverse complement strand
CCGGCGAGCCGGATGGAGAAGGTGGCAAAGTTCATCGAAATGGCGATTTCGACTCGGAAAAGGATCAGGTTCCGCGACGTTTTCGCGAAAAAGAGCGACAAATAGCCAACATTCATCAGTCATGTGCAAATAACGACTTTTCCGTAAACTTACGAAATTTAAGCGCTTGAAAACAAAGCGATTTCTCAGCAAAATCACCTCAAAAGGAGCGGAAATCGCTGCAAAAACTACTTCTTTTTGGGGATGAAGGCTTCGCCAAGGAAACAATCTTTTCCTGCCCGCTTGGCGTCGTAGAGTTTTTGGTCGGCGGCGGCGATCATCAAACGCAGATCTTCCTTCTCCGCCACTTTGCCATAGACGTAACCCGCGGAGAAATGGATGGGGAAGGGCACGATGTCTTCGTTCCCTTCGTCCTCCTTAAAGGAGATGGAGTTTAGCATGGCTTCGAAGGAGGCGACGTCATTGCCTTTCTCTAAGACAATGAATTCGTCCCCACCATAACGGAAGCACTGCTGCACCCCGAAGGTTTGCTGCAATTTGGAGGCAAGGCGCTTCAAGGCGAGGTCGCCGCAGTCATGGCCATGAAGGTCGTTGACGGATTTGAAGTCGTCGACGTCGATGAGCATGACGATGGCTTCTTGCCCGATGTAGGTATCGTAGTCCTTGCGGAAGGCAAAGCGGTTACGGGTGCCCGTGAGGGGATCATATTCGCTCAAGTGGGCGAGTTTTTCGTTATCGAGGCGAAGTTCTTCGTTGGCGTCGTGAAGTTTCTTGAAGAGGTTGGTGATCGAGATGGTGAGGGAGCCCACTACCGCGACGGCGATGACGACGCCGATGATGATGACGAGAAGCTTCTGGGCATTGATCTCTGTGAAGTTGGTAGAGAAGATGACGTGGTCGCTGGAGAAGAAGAACCAGGAATATAGAATCATCTCTAGCCCCGCGAAGACGCCGGCGAAGATGCCGAAGAACGCGGTCGAAACGATGAGTCCCGTGATGAGGATCATGTTGGGGTTTGGAATGTTCAAAAAATAGACCAAAAGCGTCAATGCAATCATGATGAGGAGCGATGCAGAGACCCCAAGCAATAGGCGTAAGAAACGATTTGTGATGTACTTCTGCAGAATCAAAAGCATGCAAATAGTTTACGCGCTTTGCCACTCTTAGGCAAAAAATGTTGAACATGGATTCATTTTCTATCTCGATTTTTTCGCTTTTAGCGACTTCCGCCGTTATCGGTGAGTGAGGGAACTCCCTCAGATTGCCTATTTTCATCAAGGAGGTTCATCAATGCCTACAAATTCTGGTTTCTTCAACGAGGACGAAATCCTAGCCTCGTTGGAAGGCAAACGCATCAAGGATCTCACCAACAACATGCGCCGATTGCTCCAAGCGCTTTTTGGGGTACTCGATGGAGACGAAATCGACCATGCCCGAAAGACCGAAGACTTCGTCAAGCCCGACCTCAATTACATCGCGAAGAACTATAACTATTGATTCGCGCGTTTTGTCTTGTTTCTTTTCACTTAAGGACGAGTGACTAAGCTTTAATTTGCCAAATAAAAGGCGGGGAATCACTGCAATACCCCGCTTTTTTTCTGAATTGGCTCGTTATTGGTAATAGTAAGACTCAGGGATATTGATTTCCGTTTGGAAGGTCGCGCTGATCTGGAAATACATCGAACCGAGGTTGTATTTGAGGTAGGTGAAATAGCCACCTTGAAATCTCACCACCGATGCAAATACCCCGCCGTCATAGCGGTAGCTTCCGTCGGAAGGGTCGTATTCGTAATCCTCAAAGTCGAACATATGGACGTAGATCTCGTGCTGGATGCGGTAGGTATATTTGTCCTTGAGATCGATGCTATCTTCCTCGCGGAGGTACCCCTGCTTCGTTTTGGTATAACGATAGAATTCGTCGCCTTTATTCCGTTCGTAAATCAGCTCGCCAAACGCGGTCTTCATGTAATATCCGTTTTTGGTGAAGGCCTCGATGGTATCTCCGCCGGAATTGGTGGTATAGGTGTAGTTATAGTTGCCTTCGAATCCCCTTTGTCCAGCATAGCGGAAAGAATCCCAGGTGTTTTGGTCGACGACGTCCCCTTTGGCGTTGACGTCAATCGGGGGATTCGCGTCTTTTAGGGTATGGGCAGGGACGGTTATGGTGCTTTGCGTCGAGGAAGCGGGTTTTCCGCTATTTGATGAAGAGGAAAGGACGCTAGAAGGGGCTTGCGAGGAAGGAAGGACGCTAGGCTCTTCACTGCTTATGGCCAAAAGGGAAGACTCCTCCACGTATCTCGAGTTTAAGTCCGTTTCCGGACGACTTTCGCTTGGGCTTCCTCCGCCGTTGCAGCTCGAAGCTAAGATAAGGGTGGTCGAGACTAAGATGATGCCGCTTCGCTTCATGCCAAAATTTAAGCGGATAACCATAGATAAGACAATGCCTGATACCGAATGGTTCGAGAAAGTAGGTTTTTATTGCGCATCAGACCCTTGATGTGGGTCGAGGTCATGATGGGTATGGTGATGCTCGCCTTCGGATAATAGGTGCGAGTGTTCATGCTCATGGACGATGACGTGGGTATGGGTGGAGCCATCGTGGGTATGGGTAATAAGATGGCGGTGCATATGTGCGTGGCTGCGCTTTAAGGTGTCGATGACGAGGAGTATCGTGCCCGCAGCCATAATGGCTAAGGCAACATAGAAGTTCCACGATGGGAAATCCTGGAATATCGCAAGAGAGAACACCGCCCCAAGAAAGGGATTCACCGCATAAAAAGCGCTCGTCTTCGCCGCGCCAAGGCTCTTTTGGGCTTTGATATAGAAGAAAACGGAGAGCCCATATGCCACAAATCCGAGAAGCAAAGCCCATAAGGGATATTGCCATGAGGTGAGCCTTTCGCCGATGAGGAAGCCAATGAGAAGACTGGACGTGCCGCAGCTAAGGCCTTTGATCATCGTGATTTGATCGGAGGACTTTGAGGAAAGCTTGCGGGTGCAGTTGTTCTCTATGCCCCAGCATAGGGTTGCGCCAACTACGAGTAACGATCCCCAAGAAAAGGAGAGCGAGGATAAGTCGAAGGTAAGCAATGCGCTGGAGATGGTGACTAAGGCGATGGCAATCCATAACCTTGGGGAGATTTTCTCCTTGAAGAAAGTCAAAGCAATCACCGAAGTGGCAACGATTTCGAAGTTGCCCAGTAGCGACGCATTCCCCGGAGCGCTATAGATAAGGCCGAACATAAGCAAGATTGGGGCCGCGATATCCAGGACGATCATTCCGACGGTGGGCCAAATATCGCCATGGTCGAGTAATTCCGCCTTCGGAATGTGTCGGAAGCGGCATAAAAACATGATGCCTACGCCGATTCCTGCACCGAGGTAAAGCAATCCCGCCATAAGCGTCGGCGGTATCTGACCCAAAAGCAATTTGGATAGCGGAATGTTGACGGCGTAGAAGCTCGCCGCCATCAACGCAAAGAGAATGGATACCACTCGTGTCTTCACGCGATACATTTTATCGAACATTGTGTTCGGTTTCTATACTATAGATTTGGTCATTTCCAATTTGATTGGAGTAACTTCAGTCACAATGGAGGCGGCAAAAAACCAAAAAGAAGCGACACCCCTATCGAAAATCGCTTGGAGCACCGCTTTTAATATGGCTTTCACTAGTGACTAGGAACACCCTCAGGCACGACGACGGTGGTTTCCCCCGCGCCAGCAAAGAGGAAGGACAAATGGAACTCTTGGTCGTCGTAGATCTTGTAATCGACCTTGCCGGAATTGCCATATTCCGCGTAGATCGCTTGCGCTTCGAAGGTGACTTTTAAACTCACGATTTCGTCCTCTTCATAAGTCGGTAGCAACGTGAAATTGCTTAATGGCCAATTTGGATATTCCTCATGAACGAAATAGGGGAAGTTATAACCGTCGCTTTTGGAGTAGAACTCTCGGGCGAATTCCATGTCGATAGGGATGGCGACGCTTTGGCTGACATAAGCAATCTCCCCTTCCACTTCCGTTTCCAGGAACGAGTCTTCGTTTTCTAAAAGCATCGCGCTGAGAGACATGGTCATGTAGGCGTAGTTATAGCCCGAAATGAAATAGGCGGTCGTGTAATAGGGTTTTCCCCAATAGGAGCGATGGTCTTTGATACCTTTATTGGGGAAGTCTTCATAGTAGCTATGATTTAACCCTGTTTCGGCGTCGATGTAGCTATAGACGTTCGAATAGTCAGACTGCGCGAGGTATTCGTTGCCCGCGACGAGATCTTTTTCGGCGATGGTCTCGCTGGTGCCGATGGAATAGAAGATGTCTTTCTGGCAATTGAGGGTGAAGTTGGAAGAGGCGTCAAGTTGCTGCGCATAGCTAAGCACGTCCGCGAAGGAGGGCCCTGTTTCTGTCGAAGAGGATTCCTCTGCGGAAGAATCGCTTTGCGATGAACTTTCGCTTTTTACCGGACTATCGCTTTCCATGGAAGAGGACATCGGTTCCAAACTTGAGGGAAGGATAGGTTCTTCGCTAGAGGATATCGGCATATTCGAAGCGGAAGGAGCCGCACTGCTGCTATTTGACGAAGACACGCTAGACAGTTCGGGCGTAGGGCTTGATGTTGCACTTGGGGTTCCTGCGGTGCAGGAGAGTAAGGCAAGGGATGAAAGAAGCGAAATCAGGTACGGGGTCTTTCTCATAGGGGTATTTCCTCTACTAGCGATGATACTCCCGTTTGGACCACTTTGTATCGATAAAAGCAAAGCAGGTACCTCGTTTGCCAAATGAACGCCGATTCCAATAGTTAAGTCCGTTTGAAGCCGCGGAACCTTTAAGTAATTCTTCTTTTATCTCTATTGTCTCCTTTATTTGGTATCTGTGTACCAAGCGATAGCATCAAAGTATCGCAAAGGAAAGCAATAAGGGGCAAAGTCTGGCATGCAGACCCGCAGTGAGACAGGTTCATTGATGATCAAAATCATTTCAGCGCTGCTTACTTCACGCCAACCCCGGTCTCCAGATAGAAGGGCCCAATAACCCGATGAAAGAGGTCGCAAGTTCTTGCCCGTAACCATGAAAAAACGACCCGCGAGGGTCGATTGTTTCGTGTGATGAGATTAACAAAAACAAAAAACAGTGCCGATTTGTATCGATACTGTAGTTATCATTTGGAAGAAAACGCAAGAAATGATACAAATAGTACGCTTTCCTATTAAAATGGTTCACCCTTAGCCGAAAATGGTACAGTTTTTTAAAAATGG
Organism: Bacilli bacterium; assembly: GCA_017479485.1. Lineage (GTDB taxonomy): Bacteria > Bacillota_I > Bacilli_A > RFN20 > CAG-826 > Alloenteromonas. The sequence goes on along the minus strand of JAFVCC010000067.1, from coordinate 17,733 downwards.
AACACTCTTTTCACTTGGCAAATTCACTCATTGCCAATCCAATTTGACTTAGTCTCTTTTGAACTCAAACGTTCCATCTAAACAATGAACAGTAACAGGTTTGGAATAATCATAGTAGAAGATTACCCTATAGCTGAAAACATTTTTGAATTCTTGCTTTGTTCCACTGTAATAGATGTCGCGAATAGGTGTGTCAAAAAATATATCCGATTCAACACGTTTCACACTGCGAGGCAAGCGTATTGATGTCATTTTGACACACGCCCTAAAAGCTTCACCTTCAATTTCTTGAATTCCTTCTGGAAGATTAACTCTCTTTAAATTAAGACAATGGTCGAAAGCGCTCTCAGGAATTTTAGTTACTTTGCTTGGAATAGTGATTTCTTCAAGCGAACAGTCTTCTTGAAATGCATATGCACCGATAACTTCTATTGAATTTGGCATATCAACATAGCGTAATGCTGTAAGCCCATTGAAAGCACCATCATCTAGCTCTTTGACGCTGCTAGGCAAATAAATTTTTTCGATGGAAGAGTAAAAACCGAATATTGGATTGGAAGGTGGAAAAGCATATCGGTCGATTGTTCTTACTGTATTTGGGACCCGTACCACAGAGTTTTTGCCGTTATATTTTTTAAGTACACCGTCAACAATTTCGAATTCTTGGTTGCTTTTGTCTTGTAGATTAGTGCCACAATTAGAACAAAAGTTCGATCCGAATGTATTCTGCTTGCCGCAGTTTGGACAAAATTTTAAAGCCATAAATATCCTTGAAAAATTATATCACTTTGTAAAAACAGCACTAACTTAAATCAGTGCTGTAAAAAGCTGAACCGACATCTTCTATCAGTTCAGTATCTCTCGAATGGTTGCGGAGATAGGGCAGGAACCAATCCATGCAGTCGAACAAGGAGGGCCCAATAACCCGATGAAGGAGGTCGCAAGTTCTTGCCCGTAACCATGAAAAAACGACCCGTGGGGGTCGATTGTTTCGTGGTTGCGGAGGCAAGATTTGAACTTGCGGCCTCCGGGTTATGGGCCCGACGAGCTACCAGGCTGCTCTACTCCGCGATGTTACCCCTTGCGAGGCTTGGATATCATAGAGCGCGGAGTAGAGAATTGCAAGAACATTTTGTTCGTAGCAGCCTGGTAGCGAGTCGTCCGCCCATATGGGGGGGTGGCTACGCGTCGGTAAAAAAGGGCAATAAGATCCGATTAAGCGGACTCTTTCGCGAGTTCGGCCTGCTTTTTCTCTTCGCTCGCCGCGTCGCGGATGCGGCGAATGGATTTGGGCACGAGGATTAAGATGGCAACTCCGTTAGAAAGGGACGTCATGATCCAGGTGATGGGGAAGAGGGCGTAAAGCCAACTGACGGTATGGAAGAATTCTAATGGGAACACCGTCAAAATGAGGACGATGCGCATGACGGTGCAGAATAAAAGCGTCGTCCACATCGGTATGCTCGAATGCCTTAAGCCGCGCAGCAACGCGCCAGTTAAATGCATCGTAAGCTCAAAGAAATAAAGGAAGCCTATGATGTAAAGGCGGTCGCGTCCCGCCGCGAGGGATTCTTCGTGACTGACGAACAAAGATAGAAGCGGGCGGTTTAAGAAGGCGGTGAGCAAGGCGATAATCGCGCAGGCCGCGCTCCCCCAGAATAAGCCATAAAGGAACACCTTCTTGATGTTTTCGGCTTTCTTCGCGCCGGCATTAGCCGCGACAAAAGTCATGACCGAAGTGCAGATTGCGTCGACCATCGTATGGTAATAGCCTTCGATGTTCGCGCTGGCGGTGGCGCCGTTTTCGAGGTTCACGTTGCCCGGGTCAATCGTATAGAGGCTCGATTGGATGAAGACGTTGGGCAGCGAGAAGAAGAATCCCTGTAATCCCGCGGGAAGGCCAACGCGGAGCATCTCGTGCAGGCTGGCGCGGTCGATGCGGAGCTTTTTGAAGGAAAAACGTACATACGCCCTTCGTCCTTTGGCCAAAGCGAGGATCGAAAGCACGCAGCTCACGCCCTCGGACATAATCGTAGCAAGGGCAACTCCCGCCACCCCCATCTTGAGGGGGAAGACGAAGAGGCAGTCGAAGGCGACGTTGATGATGCCCGAGATCATCAAAATGAAGAACGGAGTCCGCGAATCGCCCTGCGCGCGAAGCATCTGGGCCGCGTAGTTATATAGCATCAGGAAGGGAAGCCCCGTGAAATAGATGCGGAGATAAAGCGTCGCTTTCTCGAGATAATGCGCTTCGGTGCCCATCATCCGCAGCAAATCATCGCTGATGAAGAAGCCAAGCACCCCTACCCCTACGCCGGAAATCAAAGCGAATAAGAGGGACGTATGCATGATTTTCTCGGCTTTTTCAGGATTATTGGCCCCTTTGGCCTCGGAGAGGATGACATTGACGCCAAGGCTCACGCCCGTGAAAACGACAACGATCAGATTGATGAGGGCGTTATTGGAGGCGATCGCGCCCATCGAGTCGGCAGAGTCGCCGTAATGGACGGTCATGAGGTCGATGGTAACGTAGAGCAGCTGCATCGCCGTGGTGGCCATGACGGGCAAAGCGAAAAGGATAATCTTCCAGAAGAGGTTGCCCGTGGTCATGTCCACGGTGGTACGGTTCGCTTTGGTCAGGTGTTTCATGACGGGCGTTATTCTACCCTCTTCCTTTAAGGAAGCAACTAGTTTGCACCGCCATGACTTAAATTGATGCGTATTTGGCGCATCTCGCGTTTATCATTGGGTTTGTTTCCCTATCAATTGAGCTCATGGCATGGCCTCAAGCCGCATTTTGCCCTTGCCTGAAAGTAGTTCATCGGTAACAATGACTCTATCATTCTCCACGGAGGTTTTAGATTATGAATAAAGTTGGTGCTTGGTTTCTTGGCATGTTCGTCGGCGCGCTCGTCGTCGTCGGCGGGGAAGCGGCAGCAGTCGCCTTCACCCCCAGCAAAACCTACCTCAACGGCTTTGGCACGACCATCGTCGGCGACAAGATCGGCAACCAAGGCATTCTTGGCATCGTCCAAAACGTCAACGACTTCACCATCGAGGACGTCCCCGCCATCAAGACGGCGCTTGATGAATTGCTCAAGAATGATTCCTTAGGCAAATACATGACGCTCGACTACGATTCCATTAAAGGAATCAAATTCACGGACCCCGAGTTATCCGCAAAGCTACAAAATGCGATCAAAGTCACCGCGACCTTAAATAGCCTCGGCATGGACTTAGGCAATTTTGGCAAGCTCTCCATCTTTAAGGAATGGACGGAGGTCACCCCCACCTCAGCTCAGATCGAGGAGAACTACAAAGCCTATTACTATGCCGATGGCGATAACTACGTCCGCGCCTTTAATGATGACAAGACCCGCGTCGCCCCTTCTGGCGCGAAGCTTTATCTCCCCAATCTTTCCGCTATCCCCGTCACCGAGCTCTTCGTCGGTTTGTCCACGCGTCTCGGCGAAGTGACCTATAAGGAATTCATGATGAACCTCATGTGCATGAGCGAGGCGGAGCTACAGAACGACAGCATCTACAAAATCGTCGGCGATCGCAGCTTAAAGGAACTCAAAGATTTGGATATCGCCACGATCAAACTCGTCGACGTGCTCGAGAAAAAAGCGGATAACGCGAAACTCTTTGACTTGCTCGTTGACCTCGTTCCCACCGCTTCAAGCGCCGAAGACATCACCATCGGCGACTTAAGCTCCATCGATATCTCTTCCGCCCACTTGACTGCGGTGCTTAGCTACTCGGGCAACGAATCGCTTTATAAGGCCCTATGCGACATGTGCTCGCTCCCTCATGAGCAATATGGCAAGCTCACGATCGGACACCTCGAGACCGCGGACATGAAGAAAGTCCACCTCAAGACCTTATTATCCGAATCCAACGACAACGTCATCATCCAGAAGCTACTGGCGAAGGACTCCACGATTGAAACCCTCGCCGCGGACATTAACGGACTAACCATTAACGAGCTCTTTGGCGAAAAGTGCTTCACCACCGACCATGGCAAAGCCAAAAACGGCGACCGCTACAGCTTAACATCCGGCTCCTACACCTATGACGCGGGTGGCGACTACTACATCAGCGAGGACGCTGGCGTCTGGCTGATCTTCGCCTATGACGCCGCGGACATCCAGGCGGATGGAAGGGCAAACACCTTCGCACCGAGCACCACTTCCTTTGAAGCGATGCAGAATAATCCCTCGTCCTTCTCGGGAAAAGTCGGCAACTCCTATATTTACCAGCTTATTTCCGCAGGTCTCATCGACGGCGCGGGACTTTCCGCCGCGGTGACGAGTCAAACCCTCAACGGGCTCCTTGGAAGTTTCTAATCAAAAACCCGCGGTTTCCCGCGGGATAAGGATTGAGAATCGAGCGATTACTTGCCGCTGCCGAAGCGTTCGGAAGGATATTCGCCCGCATCGACGAGGGCCTGGAGAGATGAAACCACTTCGTCTTTGTCTTCGCGGTAAGTGACGCCATGCCACTTGGCCGTGGTGGAAAGGACTTTGCAGCTCGCCTCGCCTTTGGCGATGAGTTCGTCGACGAGGGTCGGAATCAGGTATTCGCAGGTGAGAAGGCCATCTTGGTTGGCATCGAGGAAGGCCGGGAAGTTCTCGCCGATCTTGTCAAGGATATCATGGGAGAAGGCAAACATGTTCATCGACACGAGGGTGTCGAGGTCGACTTTCTTCATGTCTCCGCTTTCTAGCGGTGCGGCATAGATGTCTTCCTTGCGCCACTCGAGTTTGGATTCGACGAGGGAGGTGAGGTTCTTTTCCGCGTCGAATTCGAGGATGCCGCGCTTGACCGAGCCGTTGCGGGTCATGGTGTTTTTGGCGAAATAGGCGATGTTGGCGTATTTTCCTTTCGCATCTTCGGGGAGGGAGCGGAGATAATCCGCGGCGACGCGGAAGGCATCTGCGCCATAGAAGTCATCGGAGTTGATGATGGCGAAGGGTCCTTTAAGGACGTCTTTGGCGCAGTAGATGGCTTGGGCCGTGCCAAGTGGCTTCACGCGCTCTTTCGGAAGCGAATAGCCTTCGGGCAAGACGTCGAGCTTTTGGTAGGCATAGACCACCTCGATAAAGGGGGCGACGCGGCTTCCGACGGTGGATTCGAAGATTTCGCGGGTCTCCTCCTTGATGAGAAAGACGACGCGGTCAAATCCAGCGCGCTTGGCGTCGAAAATCGAGTAATCGATGATGAAATTACCGCGCGCGTCGAAGGGTTCGACTTGCTTGAGACCGCCAAAGCGCGATCCCATGCCAGCGGCGAGAATGAGTAGATCCATAAGGTTGTTTCCTTTCTTAATCAATTCGTTAATATTGTGCCGAAACGAGGCGGAATTTGCAAAATGGGCTCGCTTATTCTAAGGGCGGGAGCTTTTTCTTCGTCTCCCACTTCTTATAAATGCGCGGGTAATATTCGCGCCATAAGGCGGCCACGTGTTCCTTGGAATAGAATTCGGCGATTTTGTCGCTTAGCTTCGCAGATTCCTCGTAGTAATCCTTATTCTCATAGAGTTTACGGATTTCCGAAGAGAATCCATCGACGTCATGGGCCTTGCGGTACCAGGAGAAGAGGATGCCTTCATATAATTCGAGGTCGCGGAGCAAGACGGGTTTGCTGCAGTTGACGGCCTCAAGAATCGACATCGGGAAGAGCTCGCTGAGGCTTGGCATAAAAAGCATGTCGGCCATGTTGAAGACGTCGTTCATTTTCGCCCGGTCAATGATGCCGATGAATTTGACGTTGCTTGGCGGATTGTCCATGATGGCCTTAAGCTCCTCGTAGCCATCGGTGATTTTGCCAAAGCTGAACCCGCCCGCCCACACGAAGGTGAGGTCGGGGTTGCGCTTGGCGCATTCGATGTAGTCCAGCACCCCTTTGCGGGTCTGCACCTGGCCGCATCCAAGGACCACGAAGGCGTCCTTATCCACCCCATAGGAAGCGCGGATCTTCTCCACTTCTTCCTTAGGGAGAGAATGGAATTGGTCTTTGCTGACGTAATTGGGGATATAGGTGATGTTTTCTTCCGGGATTCCAAGTTCCACTAGAGGCGGGATGAAAGAAGGGTTTACGACGACCACTTCGTCGGCCTTGCGGTAGGTGCCGATAACGTACTTCTTGAAAATGGAGAAGATGGGCTTTGGGAAGCGGAGCGAGCCATCGAGGGTCGACGGGATGAAATGGACGTAGATGACGTTGACGTGATGCTTATCCATGCGGAGACGGTAGGTCGGGTTTACCGTATGGACGTGGTTGATGTCGCTTTTGCCTTTCTGCCCGTTTTCGTATACCTCGAAAAGGTCGGCTTGCTCACGCACGAGGGCGACTTGCTCCATATAGGCACTGCCGACGCCTTGCCCCGAGACCGAGGTGGCGCTAGAAAGCATGCGGATGCGTAACTTGGCCATTATTTACCTTTCTTCGCCGCCCCGCAACGGAACGCGGGGGCAACGATGTCACTCATCTTGCGGTAGCTCGCGTCGATGGGGCTGAATAAGAGGAGGTCCATGCGGTTGACGTCGGGTTGGCCTTTGTCGTTAAGGATGTCTTCGTTAAAGAGGATGTCCACGACCCGTGCGATGACATAAAAGCCGAGTTCGTCCTCATCGATGTAGCGGAGCACCTTGCATTCGAAGGTCATGGGAAGCTCGTCGATGACCGGGGCGTCGATCACGGCGGACTTGCTCGCGTGCCAGTCGGTCTTTTCGAATTTGTTCGGGTCGTCGTTAGCGGAGACCAGACCCACGAAGTCCGCGTCGATGACATCTTTAGAACTAGGGATGCCCAAGGTGAAGCATCCGGTGCGGCGGAGGTTCTCGACGGTCTTATGGTCCGCGGAAAGGGAGAGGATGATGACGTCGGCGTCCAATTGGCCACCCCAGGCGGCATTCATGACGTCGACGCTGCCGTCGGGATTATACGTAGCGAGCATCTGGACGAGCTGTGGCGTAAGAATTGGACGGGGTTTTGCAGTGATTTTCTTCATAAATACTCCTTTATTTATAAATTGAAGCGAGTCGCTAGAGCGTAGTTGGTGTAGCGCGGGTCGTCGGTGATTTCCTCGAGGATCTCAACCCATTTGGGGAAACGGATTTCGTCGTCTTCCTGACGGAGCGGAACCTTGAGTACGGCTTCCTTCTCTAAGAAGGGATAGAGGTCCAGCTCGAAGTAACGGTTGCCATAGGTCAGGCAGTAGCGCGTCTTGCGGATCTGCCGCATCGCCGGATCGGCCTCCATCAAAAGCTTCAGGTATTCGTCTTTGTCGAGGCGTCGCTCGATGTTGACCTTCTCGGGGTCGGCGGGGTTGCGAAGCATCTTCTGGAAGTAGATGTAATGGCCATCGCTCCCCCTCTGGCGGATGCGCATCTCCTTGCCAGTAGGAGAACGGAGATAGGTTTGGCTGATCTCGACGCGGGTGCAGCTTTTTAAGGAATCGAGCAGCATCGCGTCAGGGCGCTTGATGAGGAATTTACGCTGGGTAAGATAAGGCGCGCTTTCGCCAAGGAAGGAAGAAATCTCGGCGAGGAGACGGTGCATCTTCACCTCGAAGTCGGTCGCGTTATCGATGACACGGAGGTGCGGATGTCCCGTCCAAGCGGCGATGAGCTTATCGTCAAGGACGCGCGCCTGCTCCACCGTTTCGGTGCGGGCGGCGTTATTGGCGGTAGTATAGAATTCCTCGGCGCCTTTGGCGGCGCTGACGAGGTGGAAGACGGCGTCATAGGAATCGCGCAACTCCACTTCGTTGGTATGGATGTCGCTTAATACCTCCGCGAATTCCTCGGGAGTCATATAGGCTTTGTTATCGAGGCAACCGCGGTCGCAGACAATAAGAATCTTCTCGGCGTTCATGGTGCGCGCGGCCCGTTCAAAAAGTTTTTCTTTTTCGCGCTGCAGCCGCGTCTGCACTTTTTGGTAGTCGAGGTTGGTGCCGCAGGTCCATGGGGCGACGCCACCGCGGATGAATTCCGTCGCGGTCTCGCCGATAAAAAGGACCGTATAGCCCTTCGCCACAAAGGCGTTTTGGATCCAGCTCATCGCCGTGGTCTTGCCCGCGCAGGGGCCTCCGGTGATGACGATTTTCGATAGTTCCATCGAGGTGCTCCTAAGGATGGTGGGCGTAGCAAAGGGGTCGCCCCCTTAGTTACGCGATATTGTACCACGCTTTGCGCGAGAGCGCGCACCCTCGCCTTGAAGTTATGACCCAAGGGGATAAAATGGAATCAAGATGAAAGCCTGTCCGATGTGCCATATCCAATACGATGACTCGCTTTTCCGCTGCAAGGTATGCGGAACAACGCTCATCCGCGACGAGGAATGGCACCGGGCAAACCTTTCTTTGGACGAACGGAACGAGCTCGAGCGGGCCATGAACGCCGAGCGCAAGGAAAGGTATGACAAAATCTTTGAAGAGAGCAATACCTTAAGGCGAAAGCTTAAGGCATTAGGCGAAGCGGACCCAAGCTTACAACGCATCATCCCCCACCGCTACACGGTCCTTGACCGCGAGCAACTCGAATCGCCCACCGATATGGAACTCATGCGTGATGAGAAGCTTTGCTGCGAGATGACCGAACTGCTCAACCTCATCCGCTCCTTCAACATAAATCTGCGCAAACTCAAGGCGGAACTTGCGGATTTGGCTGCGGATTTGCTGGGGAAATTTGAGAAAACGCAGTTGAACATACTCCTCGATAACGCCTTATTCGTCGAGCATTCCCGCGAGCGGTTTGACCTCGAGCGGATGAAGTTCTTTGACGCGGCGCAGCAGCGCATCGGGCTACTTTCCGCCTTCCTTTACGGCGGCAGTTTTTCCTTCCCCGCCGAAACCTTGACCCAGTCCGTGTTAACCATGCGCGGAGGCAAAATCGTCCCGGTTGAGCGCACCTTAATGCGCATGCGAACATTCCAGGTACGCGGGAGTTTAGAAAGCCGCATCCGCAGGCAGATTGCCGCGACGACACCAAATATCGGGCAAGTTTACCTGCTCTTTAAGGAGGACATGCGCCGTGTAAAGGACCTTCTTGGACAGGTGGAGAAGCAACTCAACAAATCCATCGAAGAGGAAGAAGGCCGCATCCGCTTCCGTAACGGCATCGCCAAATACATCCCCTACATGGCGAGCATGTCCAAGGAAAGCCTCGTACCCGTCAAATAAAGAAACCGCGAGGTCATCGCGGCAAGTAATTGCATGGTAGTCCATCGGTGACTTGAACACCGGACCTTTCGATTATAAGTCGAACGCTCTAACCGGCTGAGCTAATGGACCATTATTTCGCCCGAAGGCGAATTATTATGAACCCTTTACGAAGGGAAGTTCAAGTCAGCGCTTGTCTTCTCGAGTGTCCCTCGAGTCTTTTGCGTTCTTTTTCCGGTCGAGGATACGAAGCAACATGGCATAGGTCGGGATCATTACCGCGACGAATGCCACCATCGGTCCGATGCTCCACCAGTTCACGCCGCCTTCGGGTTTGACGAAGAGGCAGGTGATGGAAGGCGCATTCCATGGCTGGAAGATTTCATGGAAGATGATGGAGATGGTGTCGGGAGAGAATTGCAGCGATAGCGCGCCAATGAAGACACGGGGAAGCGCTAGGGCGAAAAGCAAGATGTTGCCGATGACGAGGGAGACCGTCAAGACGCGCCACTTGTTAAAGGGAATGGCCATCGCGATCAAGACGGAAAGTCCGCCAAGCATCGTCATCGAGGAGATCATTGAGCGCATCATGTCGGCGCTGATGACGTTCGTCTTATATAAGACAACAGGCATCATCGCACCAATCCAGATGAGGATGCCCGAGGGGATGGCTTTGGTGAGGACGTTACGCATGAATTTGCCGCGGATCGGTTCTTTCGTGGGCTCTAAGGACATGAAGAAACCACCCGTACCGATGATCGCAGTCTCCAAGAGATAGACGTTTTCCAAATTATAGAGAAGCTGTGCCTCGCGGAAGGGAATTAATCCAAAGGCGAGTCCCGCGATGGCGATGGTCTTCATCAAGAAGAAGACCGAGGTGCGTTCCATGTTATTGACGACGCGCCGCCCTTCGCCCACGACCGCTTGGAGGTGGGAGAAATCATTGTCGAGCAAGACGACGTCGGAGCAGCTTTTCGCTGCATCGGTGGCGGAGACGAAGGTGATGGAGGCGTTGGCTTTGCGGAGGGCGAGGATATCGTTGACGCCATCGCCCGTCATCGCGACTTTATGGCCATGGGCTTGAAGCGCTTCGACCAAGGCTTGTTTCTGTTCCGGGGAGACGCGAGCGAAGACGACGTAATCGTCGACGATATCGATGATCTTCTCCACGGGCATCCCCTCGAGGGAGATGGCTTTGTCCGCGTTTTTGACCCCGGCTATCGAAGCAATGCGCGATACGGTGAGGGGGTTATCGCCCGAGATGATGCGCACATCGACGTTGTTATCATAGAAATAGGATAAGGTGGCTTTGGCGGAGGGGCGGACGCCATCTTCAAGGGCGATAAGGCCAAGGGGCTCATCGTCCATCGTGAGGGCGAGGACGCGGTGCCCTTTTTCCGCTTCGGCTTTAGCGTAGGCCTCGACTTTCGTATGGCCTTTTGCGATGTATTCTGGCGCGCCCAAAAGGAAGGTATGGCCATTGCTACTTTTATAGCCCGAGCATTTGGTTTCGCTGCTGAAGGGAATGGCTTCTCCTAAGTCTTTGGGCTCTTCCTTCCCAAAGTGTTCCAAAAGAGCTTTCGAAGTCAGGTTTCCGGTTTCGAAACAACCTAAAATTCGCCGCAAAACCCGCTCGAATTGTTCTTGGGGGATGAACATATTGGTCCCGCATACGCTCATCGTTCCGTCGGTTAAGGTGCCGGTTTTATCGAGACAAATCACGTCGACGCGGGAGAGGTTTTCAAGGGAGTAGAGCTCTTGGATTAAGGTCTGCTTCTTCGAGAGGTTCATGATGGACACGGCCAAGGTAATCGAGGTAAGAAGCACGAGTCCGGTGGGGATGACGCCGATACAGAAACTCGCCGTGGTGACGATGATTCGTCCCCACGTTAGCGCGTCGTCGAGGGAATCGACGCCGGGACCCAAGACGCCCGTGCCGCCCCATTTGTTTACCTTATAGATCAGCGTACCGACGATGACCGCGGCCATGATTAAGAGGAAGATGGCGAGGAAGTTGATGATGCGGTAGATATTGACCATGAGTTCCGACTTATGGCCATGGATAGAGCGCACTTTGTTCGAGAGGGTGCTCGCATAGGTCTCGTCGCCCACTTTTTCCGTTCGGGCGTAACAAGAGCCCACGAATACGACCGAGCCCGAATAGAGCTTGTCGCCAGGATTCTTCTCGACGAGGTCGGCTTCGCCGGTAAGCAAAGATTCGTCCACCCGCACCATGCCGGTGACCACTTCGAGGTCGACGGAGACTTGCTCACCCGTTTCAAGGAATAGGATATCGTCGCGGACGATGTCGTTGGCGGGGATGAGCTTCTTCTCTCCATCGCGGACGACGGTGGCTTTGGATTCGGTGACAATGCGAAGCTTCTTCAGGGTGATTTTGGAACGGATGCCCTGCACCGAACCGATGACGGCGTTCATCAATACGGCGATGAGAAAGATGAACTTCGTCGCGCCGAGGTTGAGCTTGATCAGGGTCTCGGGCTCGTTGCGGCCGAGGAAGATAATGAGGGCGAGGAAGACGAGGGCGATGGCATATAGGACGCAGTTGAAGAACGTGAACGTGTTCTCCATGATGATGCGGAAATAGGATTTCTCGATCGACTTCTTGCTGCGGTTGATCTGTCCGCCAGCCACGCGTTCGGCGACCTGTTTGGAAGTTAAGCCTTGCTCTAACGCGGCATTGGCCGTGGCGATTTTGCGCTTCCGACGCAAACGAACGATGGGATGCTGAAATCGTTTGGGGGAAGAATTCTTCGGTGCTTTATTCGTTTTCATGTCGGGAGCATTGTACACTAGGAAAAAGCCTTATCCCATAGGGATTTTGTTTTCTTCCCCTTGCGGATTTGTATAATGTTGGCATGCCCATGATACGTTCCGTGCTCGCCGCGGTGAAAAAAGCAGACGAAACCTTCGCCTTGGTTGACCCAGGCGACGTGATCGCCATCGGCGTTTCCGGCGGCAAGGACTCGATGGGGTTGCTTCTAGCGATGCGCCGCTACACGCAGTTCTCCAAGAAGGATTTCCGCATCGTCCCGATCACCCTCGATCTTGGGTTCCCGGGATTTGATCCCACCGCAGCGAAGGAATATTGTGCTTCACTCGGATTGGAACTCGCCGTCATCGACTCGCGCGAAGTTTACCCGATTCTTTTGCAGCACACCCGTCCGGGCCATCACGTGCCCTGCTCCATCTGTTCGCGGATGAAAAAGGCGGCGATTAACGACGCGGCGAAGAAACTCGGCTGCAACAAAGTCGCCTTTGCCCACCACCGCGATGACGCTTTAGAGACCTTGTGGATGAACATGATTCACGGCGGTTCGGTCTCGACCTTTGAGCCGAAGATGCACCTCGACCGGGCGGACATCACGTTCATCCGTCCCTTCACTTTCGTCGCGGAGGAACAACTCATCGAATTAGTCCAAGAAGAGCATATCCCCGTCATGGGGAAGACCTGTCCCGCCGATGGCTACACCGAGCGGCAGTACTGCAAAGACCTGCTCAACAAGCTTTATGAGGAACGTCCCGAAGCCAAAGCAAACTTCTCTTCGATGCTCTATGACTACGAGACCTTCCGCCTCTATTTCGATCATGTGGAATACCCAAATCCCTTCGACCCGAACCTGTCATTGAAACCGTTATTAAAAGCGGAAGAAACCATAAAATATATGGGTTTTGCGGCGAAAAACGGCCTAAAACCCTTGGAAGAAGGTTTGACTCATACCCTTATTTTGAAGCGACACCAAATGGTCGGCTGCATCTCTTATCTCATCTCCAACCCCCACCAAATCGACATCCGTGGATTCGCCTATTCGACCATCAGCCAGCAGGAGGCTCTAGCGGCCCTTCGCCACTTCGAAGACTTCCATAGCCGCCGCATCAATCCGCTCGTATTCGCCTTCTACGATGGCGAGCCACTTGCAGGTAGCGGATACAAAGCGGGCATGCCACCCCTATCCGATGTGCCCGTAAAGCGGTATAACCGATAAAAGGAATAAAGGAGAAGAACCATGAGCATCTATTCCGGAACCCACAAAGCCAAAGTCAAGCGCTTCTCGACCATGGCCCGCATTTTCTTGCCAATCGGCATCGTCCTCCTCGCATTTTTGGTGATTGGCTTAGCGACGGGGTATCCCCTGCTTTACCATTCGGTCGTCAACATTGTTGATGAGGGCGGTTCTACTGTCAGCCACGTCAATAGCGTCTTCTCCATCGTCGGGGCGTGGCTGCTCATTGCTTTTGGCATCGTCTCGGGCGTCTTTGGCTTGCCCCTATTCGTTCTTAGTTTTGTCTTCCGCACCCTCGCCCGCAGCGCTCGGGAAGAAGACATCGCCAATGGGGTCGACTATTCCTCTTTTCCCTATGGCAAATAGGTAACCGCTTTCTTCGCGTAGACTGAGTCAAAAAGCCGCGCTTCATCGGACCTTTTACCGAAAACGCAGTTTTCCTTTAGGAAATATTTCTTGAAAGTGGCGCGAGCACACGTATATTTTTTTTCATTCAAATCATAAGGAGACAAAAATGAAAAAGAACCTGTTCGTCTTGTCCCTTGCCGCTATAGCTTTAGCCGCGTGCAATGGCAATAATCCGACCCAAAAATCCGATTCGACCGTCCCCGAAAGTGACTCCTCCACGGATGCGTCTGCCGAGTCTTCTTCCACTCCCGCTACCGCCGGGTGGAGCGATGAGCAGAAAGCGGAATTCCTCAAGGTCTATTCCGATGGCTTTTTGCCGCCTTATCTCGCGATGACCGACATCATCCTCGAATATGATGCAGAGGAGGAGACCCTCTATTTCATGGCCAATCCGGGAGAAACGACCCTCGAGGATCTCTATGACGCCTATGCCGTGGCTGGTTTTGTTCTTAACGTCGACGCGGATGAATCTGGCGCCTACTCCGAGGTTTATGGGGATTACTATGACGATTCCTATAATGATCATTATTTCGATGCCTACATTGATGAAGGGGTGTTCTGCATCGATTTCTCTTTCTACGAGTCCTATACGAGCTTCCCGAACGAATACATCGCTTCTAACGCGGAATTGACCGGCGTCCCCGCCATTCCCGAATTCGCCGACGCGGACTTCTATCTCCCCTACCTTACCTCCGACTATTTATCCCTCTCCTACAACATCGTCGTCGAATGCTACGGCGATAACGTCGGCGCGGGGGCGGTCGATAGCTATTCCGCCACGCTGACTGGCCTTGGATGGAACGTCGATAGCAGCTACTTCAGCGAATACGGCGAAGTCTATGCCGACAAAGACGGAGTCAACCTTAGCTACTACTATGACGAAGACAACGAGAACTTCACGATTTACGCCTATTACTATGAGGAAGAGGGCGGCGACGTCCAAGAAGATTGGACCGATACCGAAATCGTCGACGGAACCCTGACCTTCGATTTCACCGACGAATCCCAACTTTATATGGTTGATGATGAATCGGCCATGTGGGCAGGCAGCGACGTCGCTTTCATCATCGATCAAGGAACTTCGCAAACCACCGTTGGCAATGATGGACAATTCTTCAGCAACCCGCTCCGCCTCTATAGCGGCCAATCCATCGAGATTGACGCTGGGGAGCTCACCATCGCTTCCGTGGACTTCTATGTCAATTTAACCGCGTCCAAGAGCTGCGTTGATAAGCTCACCAACGGCGTTACTTCCGCCGGAACCTGGAACACCGAGGGTAGCGTCGCCACCTTATCGAACATCAATGCGTCGGATTTCACCATCGATCTCACCGAGCAAGCCAGCAAAACCCAAGTTCACCTAGATAAAGTCGTCATCACCTTCGCGGCCTAAGACGAAAACATTTGAGCGTTTTGTCAATCAACCGATCCTTCGGCGCGACAAAACGCTTTTTTCTACGAAAACGTTCATTGGGATTTACAGTCAATCGGCATTTTTTGTTAGGGTATATACTCGCGAAGAGGTATGATATACACGAACATATGTCGCACCGTTTGACCGCATACGAAGCCGCCGTCGCATTCTACGATTTCTTTTTTCCAGGTACGGAGAAGTTTTCTCTTCGCGACTATCTGGACAATTCCTTCTGCGACGAAATGGCGGAGATTGACTTGAAGCATAACCGCTGCGAGATTCTTTACCACGTCGAAAACAAATACGTGAGCCCGAGCCGAATCGCGAATTTTGACGAGCTCTATGCCTTTGCCCGCGACTTCGTGGTCCATCCCGAGGACCGTCACATCTTCGAAGATTTAATGGATCCAAAGACGATCCTTCAGAAGCTCCACGATGCCGAGCACCCCGATTTCCGCTTTGCCCACTTCCGATACAAGCTCAAGGACGGTCGATACCGTACCATTGAGCAGGCCGTCATCGCTGGACCACGCTATGGGTTGCCCGAAAAGGTTGCCCGCCTCTATATCTTCGATGTGCAAAACGTCGTCTCGCGCCAGCAAGGCCTCGCCACCACCGAATCGGAAATCACCGACGAATCCCTCGACGAAGCCACGGGCCTTTACGCCGATAAAGCCTTCTTCAAGAAAGCCCAAGACCGCATCGACCAAGGCGATGAAGACCTTTGTTTCTTAGCCTTAGATATCGAGCACTTCAAGTTGTTCGACGAGTGGTACGGTCGCGAACGCGGCGATTTCCTCATCGCCCGCTTTGGCGTCTGCGCGAAGGAATTCGCCGATAAGCATGGCGGACTCGGCGGTTATCTCGGCGCCGATGACTTCGTGTTGCTCGGCAATTACACCAGCGAGATGGTCGAGGAGCTTTATCAAGCGCTTCGCGACATCACTCTATCTTTTGGTGACTCCGTGGGCTTCGTACCCGCGATCGGCGTGTATCACGTCTCTTTGGGAGACAACATCATGGACGCCTACGACCGGGCGAGCAACGCGGCCAACCGCGCCAAGCACGACTTCCGTCACCACATCCACGTCTTTGACCCCAAAATCCAGCTTCAATCCGAAGAGGATTATCGTTTGCTCCTCGATTTCATGAAGGGTTTTCGCGAAGGCGAAATCACCTTCTACCTCCAGCCCCAATGCCGCATCTCCACGCGCCAAATCGTCGGTGCGGAGGCGCTTTGCCGTTGGCGAAAAAGCGATGGCACCTTCGTCCGTCCCGACCGGTTCATCCCAGTGCTTGAGAAATACGGCTTCGTCACCGACCTCGACCAATACCTTTGGGAGAAGGTCGTCCAATTCATCAAGGACTTTGTCGACCGTGGCCACCGCGCCGTACCCATTTCCATCAACATTTCCCGCGTGGACATCTTCGCCATCGACGTCGCCCAAGTATTGCTGAATTTGTGTCGTAAATACAGCGTTTCTCCCGAATTCATCAAGGTGGAGATCACCGAATCGGCCTATGCCGAAAACGCCGATATTGTCTTAAACCTCGTCGAGAAGCTCCGCGCTTCGGGCTTCCTTGTGTTGATGGATGATTTCGGTTCGGGTTATTCTTCGCTCAATATGCTTGGCACCATCAGCGTCGACGCGATCAAGCTCGACGCGATGTTCCTCAATTCCGCCGAAAAGGATCATACCCGCGGCATCCATATCATCGAATGCATCGTCTCCATGGCGAAGAACCTTTCCCTTCCCATCATCGTCGAGGGGGCGGAAAGCAAAAACCAGGTCGATTTCCTCGAATCTTTAGGATGCCGTTACGTCCAGGGCTACTACTTCTATAAGCCCATGCCGAAAAGGGAATTCGAAGAGCTCATCGGCGATGAAACGCTCATCGATGGCCGCGGCTTTGTCGCGAAGAACAACGAAGAGTTCCGCCTCCGCGAATTCCTTGACGCGAGCGTCTATAGCGACGCGATGCTCAACAAGATCCTCGGCCCCGTCGGCATCTATATCTGGAAGGATGAACGCGTCGACATCGTCCGTTATAACCAGCTTTTCTACGAAGCCGTGAATGTGCCCGATTTCGTCGAACGCCTCGTCCACATCGAGCGTTTCGTCCCCGAGGCGGACCTGCCCGTCCTCTACCGCATCCTCAAGGAAGCAAAAGAGAATCCGCTTAACGGCAGCATGGGCTACGTCCACTTCTATAAGACCGACGGTACCTTGACCACCTTCTTGATGCAGTTTTATTACCTCAACGAGACCCCTAATGGTTCGCGCCTATATTGCTCCGCCCGCAACGTCACGGAGCTCGCCGACATGAAGGAACAGATGTCCATCATTTCGGATACCATCTCCGACTCGATCCTCTTCATGCGCCGCCGCAACGACAAATGGGAATTCGAAGTCATCGCCCACGGATTAAACGACGTAACGGGCATCGAGAAAGAGCAACTTCAAAAAGAGCTCGACGATGGCTCGTTCTGGAAACGCGTAAGCAAAGAAAACATTCAGAAACTCTTAAACTTCGTTACCGACTCCTTTGAGAAGCGAGAAGGATTTGAATCCGAAGTCACCTTCAAGAATGCTAAAGACAAGGAAATCACCCTCTACCTTACCGCCGACTCCGCGGCCGGAAGAGCGAGCAACGTCGATTACGTCATCACCTTCCACCGCAAGAAAATCAATTAAAAAATGCGCAAATCGCGCATTTTTTCT
>JAFVCC010000013.1 GCA_017479485.1 Bacilli bacterium | reverse complement strand
TTGGTACCGACGCCGAGTTCGCTTTCAATCTCGAGGTCACCTTTGCCCATGCGCTGCATGCGGTAACGGATGTTGTTTAGGCCAAAGTGCTCATTGGATTCAAAATCTACATCCTTCATGTCGAAACCAACACCGTCGTCAATAACCTCTACGACATAGTGTTTGTCCGTCTCATACGTTTTTAATGTTAGGGTGCCGCCCTCCACTTTTTGTAAAATGCCGTGGCGGATCGCATTCTCCACCAAGGGTTGAATGGTCAAGGTCGGTAGATAGAAGTCGGACACTTGGACGTCATAGATAACCTTGAGTCGATCGCCAAAGCGAATTTGCTCAAGCGAGACGAATAGTTCGATATGGCGCAGTTCATTTTCAAAAGAAATCAGATGAGTTTCCGTTAGCGTGGACAAGTTGATGCGAAGATACTCCGTAAAGTCATCCAGGGCTTGCTGAGCCTTATCAGGATCGAGAGTAATAAGAGTGGAGATTGACGAAAGCGAATTGTAAATAAAGTGCGGTTGAATCTGAGAAAGCATGACGCGGATTTGGGCATCCTTCAGCATCTCTTCTTCTTTGGCGAGCTGAATATTGCGCTCGACGTTAAGGAAAAAGAATAGTACCTCAGTGGCGACGATGATGGACAAATAAGCGATGGCGTACCCTTTGAAGAAATTCTGGAAAATGATGGCCACAACCGGCAAAAGGCAATACACCACAAAAGCGGCCTTCTCGCGAGTTTTGAGTTGCTTGTTCAACACCGCGACAAAGAAAACAATCGCAAGCATGACAAACTGGTACCCCTGCGAAAGGAACATCAGCGGCATGCGGAAGTATTCGCCGCCTTCGGCGTAAAAGAACATCGGCAAGAAGGCATTTACGATATCCAAGATAACGAAAACGAGGAAAAGACCAATATTCAGCAAATGCAGGATATCCGCTTTCTTTTTGTTCAGGTCTACATAGCTCAACATATAGATGAAGAGAAGGAGCACTTCGATGTTATTCGCGATATAGAAACCCGTATAAAAACCGGTAATCAGTGCATCGCTTTTCACGCTGGCGCGGATAAAGGTAAAAGCGAAATAGACGGCGAAGTGGAGTGCCGTAAAGACTAAGAAGGCAAAGAGGGCTTTCTCATCTTTTCGCCTCTTTTTCTTCATCAAAAGATTGGCGATGTGCACCACGAGGATGACAAACCCAATCAAGCAGACCGAGGCGTTAAATACGGCGTTGTTTTCCATGGACTTTATCATTCTACAAAACGTGCGCGATTGCCATGAAAATTAGTCCTTAGACTAAGGCAGGGCTCGTTAACTGCGGATTCCGCAATATCGAGTAGTCGTGTGCTCTGATTCGGGACCTACGATGGAATTCAGAGTCATTAAGCGAAAATCAATTCGCATGGAAGAACGCCCAATCGTATTGAATCATGTATTCGCCACGATACTGACGCACCGCATCTGGGTTATTCTTCTTATATTCATAAGCGTCGCAATCGACTTTGGTCACATCGATGAAACACTCATTGTGGCGCTTGATAAAGACATCCCCTACTCCCGCTTTACGCAAGGTATTTTGAATATCCACAATCAAGTTTCTAAGATAGGAAGGATGGTCTTCCTCCCATAAGATAGCATTGAGCTCGTTAACGCTAATTGCAGAGCCCTCGCGGTCCACGAGATACGCAAAAGCTTCCTTTGATTTTTTGTAGGAAAAGCGCAACGGCTCGCCATCGCAAAACACATCAAAATTGCCAAAGCATTTGATTTGAAGCTTTTTGGTTTTGGTCGATTCAATGGGATAGCGAAGGTGTTTTATTTCTTCCGCAACTTTGTTCTTGTTCACCGGCTTAGTGACATAGCCAGAGGAATGAAGACGGTGAGCCTCCAGAGCATAATGATCATAGGCGGTGACGAAAATGATATTGGCCTTGGGGCTTGAGGCTTTGATCTTTTCCGCCAGTTCGATGCCGTTAATCCCTGGCATTTCAATATCGAGGAAAGCAAGGTCGACGGTGCGTTCTTTTGCCGATTTCGCCGCCTCTACCGAATTGCTGAAACTCGATAGGGTCGCATCAGGCAAAACCTCTTTTACTGCTTTTTCCAAACGAAGCAGTTGCAACGGCTCATCGTCTACAAGAAAAACGTTCATA
>JAFVCC010000066.1 GCA_017479485.1 Bacilli bacterium | reverse complement strand
AGCCCATCAGCGCATCGGGCATTGGTAGCACGATACCGCTCATCTTGATTTCACCGATAGCGGTACTTTTCTCCTATACCAAACATTACGAAACGAAAACGCTCGACCGCCTCGTTCCAATCGGCGGCATCGCCCTCTTAATTATCGTTACCATTGAGATGACTTACTGGTTCCTCAATAGCCTCGTGAAATAGGCGGTTGAGCAAATCCTATTTTGAACGGCCTTATTTAAGGTATACTTTCGACACTGAAGGAGTGGACCATGAGTTGGAAATGCGCCGCGAAACGAATCATCAACTGGACAAATCGGAAATTCTATGGACTGGTTTGTCTACAGGATAATGCTGGCGAAGACGAAAACGACTTTCCTGCCTTTTTCGATGAGACGATGAACGAACTTAAGGTAGACTATGATTTCGCGGGTTTTGAACGCGATTTAGTCACGGTCAAGGAAATGCTCGACGAAGACGTGGAAGCGGCTTATAACGGCGATCCAGCGGCCAAGAGCAAGGAAGAGATCATCACGGCCTATCCGGGCTTTTATGCGATTCTCGTGCATCGCATCGCCCACGTCTTATATAAGAAAAGCGTGCCCATCTTGCCCCGCATGATGAGCGAGCTTGCCCATAGTTCCACGGGCATCGATATCCATCCAGGTGCGACGATTGGTCATTATTTCTTCATCGACCATGGCACGGGCGTGGTTATTGGCGAGACGACGGTCGTTGGCAATAACGTCCGCATCTACCAAGGCGTTACCCTCGGCGCGAAGTCGCTTGAGCACGCCGATGAACTCCGCAATAAGAAGCGCCATCCCACGATTAAAGATAACGTCATCATCTATTCGGGTGCCTCGATCCTTGGCGGCGATACGGTGATTGGCAGCAACGTCACCATCGGCTCGAACGTCTTCATTACCTTCTCGGTGGAAGACAACAAAATCGTCCGTTTCGAATCCAAAAACTATTCCATCATTGATAAGAAATAAGAGCAAAGAAAAAACCTCGCATTTTCGCGAATTGAATGTGGATTTGCGAGGTTTTCTAATTATTCGTTATTCGACGTCAATGACGTTGGTGCCAAGGAGAACGCCAAGGAAGTGGGTTCCACCTGCTGCCTTAATATAAGCGTTCATATAGTCGCCAGTAGCGAAGTCGTCGAGCATCTTGCTGCCCAAGACGGTGCCGCTGCTTACAACGTCCAAGGTGGCGATGTCACACTGGTCGTTCATAACCTTCATTATCTGGTTGATGCCTTGAGCGTTGCTTTTATAGTCATCGTCCAGCGTGAACGGCGTGAAGCCAAAGGTATCGTTGATGAACATGATGCCATTATTGACACCCGGGAACATCGCAGCCGGCTGTCCTGCAGAGGACTCGAAGACCAAGGCTTGCGCAGCACTGTTGAAGAGACTCAGGTAGTTGGCGAATTTGCCTTCTGCGCTATTGAACGCAGTCATGTCGAGCTTGCTTTCAATGTTGTTATTGTTGATGGAGATGCCACCTTCAAGCGGGGTACCGTTGGCAACGGTGTTCGCTAACGGGTTTCTGCCGGTGATGTCGATGGCGATGATGTTGATTAACGGGGTCTTGTCTTGAACCTTCGCGATAGTCTTATGGTCGCCATGGGTCTTGGCGTTTTTACCCATGAAGCCCGACTCAATACCCGCGCCAGCGAGCATCGTCGTCAAAGCGCCCGCGTTCTTTTGTACGAACCAAGGCTCTTGGCCGGTGACGTAGTTCTCGAAGTAGACGTTCTCGCAGTCAACCTTTGGATGAGCGTGATAGGCGTCCTTGATGTCGGCATCGACTTCGTCGAGAAGGAAGATACCGCCGCCAGCGCCTTTCATGAAGGAGTTGGTGATGGTGTTGCTCTGGGTGCCGAAGATATAGATCAAAGAGTTGTAGGAGTCGAAGTTCTTGCAACGGTCAATGCTCACTGAGAGGTACTTGTCTTCATCACGGCGGGAAACTTCGGACATGAAGGTGATGAAGGTCTTCGAAGTGATGATGTTTTCGAAGTTGGTGACGGTGCTGTCAATCTTGAAGGTCATCAAACCGCCAGCATAGCGGTCATCGGAAGAACGGTCGCCATTGCCGATGACGGTGACGTTGCGGAAGTTGGTCTCACCGCCTTCGCCACGGCCGCCTTCGACAGCTCCACCTTTGGAGTTCCAACCGAAGATTTGGCCGTGGGAGCCGTCTTCGGAGGTGTAGTCGGAGATATCGCCATCTTCATAAGCGTCGTCGAAGAAGAAGACCTGGTTCACCTTAGTGAAGTCGATGGTGTGGTAGTTGCCTTCGAAGTCGAATCGCTCGTCGACGGAGGTTGTTCTTTCATAAAGGGTGGTGTAGTCCTTGACCGAATTGATCAGGTCGGCGCGAGCGGTTTCTTCGGTGTAAGCGGGTAAGCCAATCGGTTCGCGATAGCTGTTCTTCTTGGCGATCCAGCTCGCGAAGTCGGACGCGTTCTTGGTGATGTATTCGTCGATCTCTGCTTCGGTATAACGGAATTCAGCAGGGATATCTTCGTTGGTGATGGAGATGTCGTCTTGGAGGACGATGGCCTTCGGAGCCTTGTCGGCTAAGCCGCGCTCGGTGCGGATATCGGCCCAGGGGTCGCCACCGTCGCGCTTGCCATTATCGAAGATGCAGAGATCCTTGGCGTCAAAGACGTTATAGCCATCGACGGCTTCGAATTCGAAGACGATCGGTTTGAGGCCGGAGTCGATTTCATAGTACTTGCTCGCATCGGGTTGAACCGTGATTTGCAGGGTTTTTCCAACCGCGGCGGGTTTGACGCTGAGCTTGCCGTTGCTAAGTTCCACTAGAGCATTCGCAGCATCTTCGCCCATCGCAGTGATTTCCGTCCATTCTTTGCCGTCCTCAGCTTCTTTTAGGGTGAAGGAGAGATAGGGGTTCAGGATATCGACGATCGTGCCTTCGTCAAAGACATCTTCGCCTTCATGCTTTTGGCCTTTGACGGCGAAGGGGATGGCGTTATCGGTGCCGATGCGGAAGGTGTCCGCGGTGCCTTCTTCGTTCTCATAGAAGGTAGAACGGTTGGGGTCTTTGTTGGTTTGGATGGAGCTGACTTTGTCGAGTTGGGAGACACGGCCTTTGAAATCGGCGATGAAGCTCGGGGCGACGAGGGTATCGATGGTGTTGCTCGGGTTGAGCGCTTCATCGACGGTGACCGCGCAGACGGCGGTCTTCGCGCCGGAGACGGTGGTGACGGTGATGTTGGCTTTGCCTTCCGCGATGGCGGTAACCTTGCCGTTAACGACGGTCGCAACAGCGGTGTTGTCGCTGCTCCAGGTGACGCTCTTGTCATCCGCGTTAGCAGGGCTCACGGTCGCGACAAGGGTGAGTTCCTCGCCGATGTAAAGGCCGGCTTCGGTGCGATCGAGTTCGACTTTCTCAACGGCTACAGGAGCGGCAGGGGTGCTGCTGGAGCTTTCTTCCGGCGTGGTGTTACTAGAAGAGGTTCCGGTGCTCGAAGAGGGCTCTGCGCTAGAAGAGGAGGTCGGAGCATCGCTAGAAGACGCTGGAGTGGGCTCCGAGGAGGTTTGGCTTGAGGGAGCAGGTTGCGACGATACGTCTGCAGGAGAGCTCCCAGTAGTTGTGCCGCAGGAGGCCAGGATCGCTGCGACGCAGGGAATGATGAACTTTCTTAGTTTCATAATACGTTCCTTTCTAAATCGAGTTTATTTGTAGCCCGCCACCATGAAGGAGACGTAGCTTGCTACCATAGAGTTATCGGTGGCCGCAATCTTTACCGTGTAATAGGCGATTTTGGCCGTGATTTGGGCGTGGAAGGTTAACATGCCTTGATTATCGACGGTAAGTTCTTCCGGGTAGTCACCGCTAGAATCGGTAACGGTGTAGATGAGTTCCTGTTTCGTCGCGTTTTCGGGAAGGACATAGGCGCCCAAATCGAAGTGTCCTTTGCCATCTCTCCAGGTCGCCGATTCGTAGATGGTCTTGAGACCACGAACCTGGAACGCGTAATTATAGCGGACTGTGTCGGAATTCCATACTACAGAACCCGTGGAAGAAGATTTCCCCGTAGATATGTCAATGTCCTCTTCCTCAGGGCGGCAATAGAGCATGTAGGTGGAATTCTTGGGTTCCACGCCAGCGGGGTAGACCAAGTTTTCGCCCGCTTTTAGTTCCGCTGCTTCTTTGAGGACGATGGAGGTTACTTCGACGGTCTGATTGACGACTTCAGCGCGCACACCTAAGAATGCGACCATGATGATGGCCACGACATAGATGATGCCGACGAAGATGAAGGTGATCTTTTTCATATCAGTTGCCCCTCCCTTCGTAAGTCGACATGCCATAGGCGCGGATCTTTCGCACAAAGAGGATGATGCGGGCGAGCAAGAAGAGCGCGCTGACGATCAAGACGCGGTAGAAGCCATCGGTGACCGATTGCCCGACGAAGAAAAACACCAAATAGGCGAAGAGAAAGGACAAGATGAAAGCGAGGGCGGAAGACTTGGCTTCGTTGGGATTGATGGAGATGGCGCCTCCCGCTTCGGCATAAAGTTCGACCTTGGGGTTCATGTAGTCCATTTCCGCGGACCAAAGCAAATGGCCGATATAAAGGAAATAGAAGCTAAAGAAGAGAAGATCCATGCGCACGTAACTTAAAGAACAGTTGCGCGCGTAAATGACGATGGCGAAGATGAGCGACCCCGTCAATATGGCCGCGCGAATGAAGAGCTTGCTGCCCAAAGTGCGCATGTAGTTAATTGGGCTAAGGCGGAGTTGATAATTGGCCCGACCTTCGCGGGAGTAAACCGAAGCCATGGAGACATTGCTCGCCAAGGTGATCAGCGCGATGATGAGGGCATTGAACAAGATGGTGAACATCTGTCCGTCGAAGGATTTCTTCATCGCGTTAAAAATGACGTTGAGGATCAACACGGCAATCGGGGTAACAATGAAAAGAAGATAGTCAGCAGCGATGGTCTCCGAGGAGCGTAAGTCGACGCGGATTTCTTTGAGCAAGAAGGAGAAGAACGACGGCTTCGAGATGTTCGCATGAACGGCGTGTTCGGGACAATAGAAGCGGAATCTGCGGGGATTTTTGCTTTCTAATAAGGCGAGGCGGGTACGTCCTTCCTCTATGACGTAGACGTAAGATCCTTCCGGTGCGTCCATGACGGGAATGCCTTCGATGTGGAACGCATCGCCTCCCGCGAAGCCGTTTAGCAGCTTCAGTACTTCGTCCGTGTTCTTCACGTCGACGTGGCGGAGAGAAAGACGCTTGAGATATCCAAGCAGGGTCGCTTGGTCGATCTCTTGGGTCGGCACGATGGCGAAGTTCTCGAGTTTCCCCACCTTGGCGAGGCTCATATGGAAGTGGTGGTTGATGGAAGGCTTTGCGAATTCAAAGGACTTGCTCGCCATGCGGAAATAGAGGGGTCGGGCGAGGAATACGGCCAAAATAAAGAAGGCGACGATGATACCGATAAGAACGAGCAAGATCCATGGGGTTGAGGGAATAAACACCTGCATGAATCCCGGGTTTTCGGTTCCGCCCGCGGTATAGCCAAAAGCAAGGCCAGAGAGGAACGTTAACGGATAAAGCCAGCTCTGTACCGCTTTTGCTCCGCTATTAATCGCGGGGAAATATTCGGTGCTCCATTTCTTCGATATTTCGAGTTCTTCGGGAATCATACCCATCACGCGGAATATGAACACGGTAAGCACAATCAAAACGGCGAGCAAAAGCAACGATTGCACCCATGGGAAGCGTTTAAGGAACGCTTTGATATAAAGGGTGGGGATCGATAAAACTGAGGCGATTGCGACAGGCAATAACGAAAGAATCAGCATGACAACGATAAGCCAGGGGTAGAAATACCACGCGAGACGGTAGGTGATACCAAAGGAGAGGAGCAGCGGTAGCAAGCTGAAGCTATTCCGCATGAGCTCGTTGATGAAGAAGACGATGATTTTGGAAAGGAATACGTGGTTGGCTTTGACGGGGAAACAAAGCAGAATCTGGTTATCCGCGGAGAAATATAAGGCGTCGGTTACCCGCGATATGCACGAGAAGAAATTGAGGATAATGAGCAGGAAGAAGATGATATTCCACATAGGAATGGGTAAGAAACCACCGACCCCAAGGACGCCGAGTCGGCCCAGGATCGATAACGCAAAGGAAATGATCGCGGTGATTCCGGCGATGCCAATGACGTATAAAGCCAGCTTGACGAGCGACTGCTTCAAGTCCGATTTAAAGGAGAACGAAAGCGTCTCCTTAAGTTGCATGAAAACCAGCGTCTTCACGTCGCGGAGGCTCGAGCTTTGTTTTTGCTGGGTTTTATCGCTCATCAGCACCCTCCTCAATTAACGACATATAGAATTCCTCAAGTCCTTCCGGATGGGCTTTAAGGGTTTCTTCCATGGTTCCGGTATAGACGATATGTCCTTTGCGGATGACGGCGATGCGGGTGCAAAGGCGCTCGACGACGTCGATGATGTGACTGGAGAAGAAGACGACGTTGCCCTTTTCGGCATGGGCGAGCATGGTCTTTTTCACCTGATAAATCGACTGGGGGTCTAGACCGGTTAAAGGCTCATCAAGAATCCAAACCTTGGGCTCATGGACCAAAGCAGCCATGATGGCGATCTTTTGCTTCATGCCATGGCTATAGGTTTGCATCCGTGCATCAAAGGAGGCGTTTAGCTCAAACAAATCGACATAATAAGAGATACGTGCATCGCGGTCTTCCTTCGAAACCCCATACAAATCCGCGATGTAATTGATGTATTCGCGTCCGGTGAGTTTCTCGTATAAGGCATAGTGGTCGGGGACATAGCCGATGCAGCGCTTGGCTTTTACGGGTTCTTCTGAGACGTCGTAGCCGCAGACGGTGATGTTTCCCTCGGTAACCGGCTGGATGCCGATTGCAGTCTTGATGCAGGTGGATTTGCCCGCACCGTTAGGGCCAAGGAAGCCAAAGATTTCTCCTCCTTTGACGGAGAGATTGACGTCATTGGCGGAAAGCTTGTCGGAACTGAGGTAGCGCTTGCTGAAATGGCTGAATTCAAGCGTTGCGGTGGAATGGTCGATTTCATCCATGTTTAGGGCCTCCATTTGTTTGCGTTGTTTGAAACTGAGATGCTGTTGTCTCGCGATGAGGTTACGGTTATGCATGTCGTAATGTTGGTCCTCGATTTGATAAAAGAGGGCATAGATGAACCACATACCAAAGGCAATTCCGGTGTATGCGAGGAAGAAAAGGCTTTGGTAGAGGGGGTAAATGACCAGCGTTAATTCGCCCCAATTCCAGCTCCAGCGAACGTCCATCATGTGCTTCGCTTGGTCACTGAGGATATCGAGGATGTAGGTGTCGTTGATGAAGAGGTAGTCGGTACCTGTGCCAAGTTTTTCGGGATCGTAGCCCTCGACGAAGTTGGACAAGAAGGCGTTGGCAAAGAGAATCAAGGCGAAATAGATGGTGAAGAAGAGCAAGGAGAAGCCCATTTGCTTCATCTTGGGACGTGGGAAAATGCGGAGCATAACCGCAAGAAGCGGCGTGAATAACGCGGCGTAGTGGTTGTACCAGAATAGCAGCACATCGGGGCTATAAACGTTATAGGTCTCACCGACGTTGGGCCAAATCATGGCCATCATCGCGCCGAACACGTTGATGAAATAAGAGAAATAGAATGCGCGCTTCAAGTTGAAGGCCACGCATAAAGGAACGATGAATAATGCGGTATGGCAAAGGTGGATGGGCAGGCTACTAACATTGATCTTGTAGCCATTATTGACTTGGAAGATGCCTTCGAATCCAAAGCGAGTGAAATAAGCGGAAATCGCACCGAGGCAAAGCGCGATGAGCAACGCTTTACGCCCGTTGATGTCTTCGCTGCGTACGGCGAAATAGAATCCAAAGTGGTAAATGATCCCGACGTAAATCAAGAAACGGTGGAGGAAGGAGAAGTCCTCCGCTCTCCACGAAGTCTGTGCAGCGCCAAACAATATGGCATCCGTCGGGAATAACGTGGCAAACGTATTCACGGGTAGGAACGCGAGAAGAACGAAAAGGAAATAAAGAAGCGATGACGCGATCTCTTTCCACGAGAAATGACGCTCATTCCAGTCCTTAAGAAGCGAAATCAACGAAGCGGATAAGGCAAAAGCGAGGCTCAGGCAAAGCAAGGCGCTTTTATATGAGACCTCCATCGTTCCCGTGAAGGCGTATTCCACGTTCCAAAATGTGGCAAAGCTAAGGAGCAGGTTCGGCAAAAGGACAAACCGGTTTAAAAAGGCACCTTTGCGGAAAGGAAGTGCGCAGAATAAGAGACTCAAAGCAACACTGGCAAGGAACCAAAGGCTTCCAAGCCACGCGAAGAAGTTACCGACCTTGTTCTCTCCATAGGGAACGCCGATGAGGAATACGTTACCGACGCTAGGGTTCAATTGGCCCGTCGTGCCGTTTTCGGTCGTCATGGCAAAGGGAACAAAAAAGAGCTGGCTGAAGAAGACGAGGATGCCAATAAGGGCAACAGTAAAAACGTATCCTTTGACGATTTTAGGAGAGAGTCCACGCTTGGCAAAGAAACCTAATAAGCAGTATCCCCCAAAAAGCAACGCAACCGTTCCGGTTAACAATATGTAGTCGAACGCGAATGGATTGATGTGCTTCCCCCCTTCCGAATTCGGCAGGGATTGTACGCGCAATGCGCACGAATGTCACGCCAAAAAACAAGCAAAAACGGAAGAAAAAATAATCGTTGGGGTTTTGCGGGCATTTTTTAGACAAAATTACTGTCAACTTTTGCAAATTCGGCAAATTTTATGGCAGTCTCAGTTTTATGAATAACAGCGCAAAATTTCAAAAAATCGGCGCAAAACTTCATAAAAACCATGCAAAAGCCAATTATTTGCCTAAAAATGCACTTATTTCTTATTGTTAACCATTTTGTCGATTAATAAAGGACAGATAATACCCGCCTAGAGGCGTCGAAGTAAGGTTATTTGCCGAGCCGAATTCCCGGTATGTTGATTGACGTTGATTAGTAAAAAATCACATCGCCACATCCTCGCACTCGGACTATAATCAACCCCTGGTAAAGGAGTAAAGATTAATGGATTCTAAAATCACTACCATCGTCAAAGGCGCCATCATCATCGCCCTTGGCGTTCTCGTCGCCATCTTTGGTGGCGCCGCTGTCGCCGATACGTACTTCGGCGTCGTATTTCTCGTCGTTGGCCTCGCGATGATTGCCTTGGGCGTCATCGCAATCGCCAAAAAGCTTCCCTTCCCGGTCGCTTCGGTCGTCTCGGGAGCAGTGCTTGTTTTGCTCTCAATCGGCTTATTTACAAGCAATCTTTCGTTTGCGCCCCTGATCAACTTCTTTGTCTGGATCATCATGGGTGCTGGCGCGGGTCTCATTCTTACGGGTATCTATTTCACGATCCGCGGTGCCATCTTTAACGGCGTGGGACAAATCATCATCGGCTTGGTCGCCATCATCCTTGGCGTCCTCTTCATTACGGTTCCTGAATTCCGTCAGGCCTTCTGGATCATCGTCGGTATCTTGATTGCCGTCTATGGCTTGCTGGTCCTCATCTCGGCCTTCAGCAAGAAGAAACTTCGCTAAATTAACGCTCAAACGAAAGCCCGGAAGCGATGAATCCGGGCTTTTTTAATCGAACATCAAAACCGATTTTGTTTGCTATCCCGAACAACTTGTTCGCCTGCAGTTGTCTTCCTTTAGGAAACATCCTAGAATCGACTCAACTATGAAAAACGTAACCATTGAAAAGCGCATCGGAGCGCTAGGCTGCCCCTCCGATATCACTATTCTTTTCGACGAGCGGCCTAAAGGCGTCCTTAAGGTGGACCAAAACGAGATTTCCCTCCCCATCGGCTCTACCGAAGCGACGGTTCAAGCAGAGGTGGAAGTCGGCGGACGTGTCTATCGCTCCAACGCATACTTCGTGCTTAATGGCAAATGCCCGAAGCTCTATCTGGAAGTTTCTGGCGCCAAATTGAAACTATCGGTGAACTAAGGAGATAAACCATGAAATCCGGTGAAAACATTATTTTGTGGGAAGGCAAGCCCGTCGCGGACGGTGATAAGCCCCTACGTAAAAAGATTGTCAAAGTCGCCAAGATGATCGGCGGTCCTTCCGGCATCGTCAATAAGATCGACGCCAACGCCCCGGAATACTATGCCCTTGCAGGATCGGTATCCGATGAGGAATGCGACTTCCTCCTTTCCCTTGGCTTACGCAAAATCCGCACGGACGAATACGTCAGCAAAAAGCTCGGCTGGGATATGGAGCGCGTCCACAAAGTCGGCGCCCACCTCGGCTGGCTCGGTGTCATTCGCGAAGACTTGATTGAATCCGATGGGCATTATGAATACTTCTGCCCCATCTTTGCTCCTGGTCTTCTCGAGATCATGGTCGTTTCGCCTAACGCGGAACAGCATCCCGAAATCCGCCGCGCTTTCAACCAATATACCCATGACCGTCTTTCCACCATGGGTCCGATGCTTCCTAATGGCTATGGCTTGATGAGGGTTATCCCCATTGAGCGTGCCCTTCCTAAGGGAGAAAAGCCCGATGAGCGCGACACCATCTCCTTCTATTTGGATAAATATGACTATTATTCCGTCGGCGAATGCTCCTGCCGTACCTGCCGCACTGAAATGGGCGAAGGCTGCGGCCACCTTGCCAAAGACCGCTGCTTGAAGCTCGGTAAAGCGGCGAAGTTCTTCGTCCGTACGGGCAAAGATCGCCAGATTTCCCGTGAAGAGATTGAGAAGATTCTCCACGATTGTGAAGAAGAAGGCTTGATGCACTGCATTCCTTCTATTGAAGGCCTTGGCGAAGGCAACACCACCGCCATCTGCGATTGCTGCGGCTGCGCTTGCTTTGGCCTCCGTCCGGTCGAGGAATTCAAAACCAACGAGGCCGTCGCATCCAACTATCGCTGCGAAATCAATGTCTCTAACTGCGTCGCCTGCGGTAAATGTGTGGAATATTGCCCGGTCAACGCCATCAAGCTCGGAACCAAACTTCCGCAAAAAGTCGAACCGAAGATTCAAATGCAAAAGGCTCTCGGTTCTCATACCGTCGCCGCTGCCGAGCGCAACGCGGATTATCGCTTCACCCGCAGCGACGTCATCAAAGAGACCGGTACTGCCCCTTGCAAAACCTGGTGCCCGGCCCACATTGGCGTCCAAGGCTATATCAAGATGGCGGCGAATGGCCGTTATCGCGAAGCCCTCGCGCTCATCAAACACGAAAATCCCTTCCCTGCCGTTTGCGGACGCGTTTGCTACCACCCCTGCGAACTTCACTGCACCCGTGGCACCATCGACCAGGCGGTCGCTATTGACGACATCAAGAAATTCGTCGCGGAGCAGGAACTCCACGCCGAAACCCGCTTCATGCCGTGGAAGCGCCACGATTATTCCGATAAAAAGATCGCCATTATCGGTGGTGGCCCTGCGGGCTTAAGCTGCGCCTACTATCTCGCTCAGGACGGCTATGACATCACCGTCTACGAAAAAGAAGAGAAAGTCGGCGGTATGATGACCTTCGGTATCCCTGGATTCCGTCTGCAAAAGGACGTTGTCGACGCGGAAATCCAAGTCATCAAGGACATGGGCGTTAAATTCGTCACTGGCTGTGAAGTGGGCAAAGACATCACGATTGCCGACCTCAAGAAACAGGGCGTTAACGGTATCTTCGTTGCTATCGGCGCGCAGAAATCCCGCAAACTTGGCCTGGAAAACGAAGACCATCCCGATGTCGTCGGAGGTTTGGACTTCCTCCGCGAAGCCAACCTTGGCCATGGCAAAAAGCTTTCGGGCAATGTCATCGTCGTTGGCGGCGGTAACGTCGCGATGGACGTGGCGCGCACGGCGCTTCGCCAAGGCGCAGACAAAGTCGACCTCTATTGCTTAGAGCAGCGTAACGAAATGCCTTCCTCCGAAGACGAAATCAAAGAGGCTGAGGAAGAAGGAATCGTCATCCATAACGGCTTTGGCCCGAAGGAAATCAAACTCGAAGGCAAAGTACTTAAGGGCATGCTCTTCAAGAAGTGCGTCTCCGTCAAGGATGCTGATGGCCGTTTCAATCCGAAATATGATGAAAACGACGTCACCATGGCGGAAGGCACGGCAGTGCTCCTCGCCATCGGACAAGCATTTGATTATGGCAAGCTCTTTGAAGGAACTGCTGTTACCTTATCCAAGCGCGGCACGGTCCTCGCCGATCCTGCAACGCTTCAGACCGCGGACCCCGACATCTTCGTCGGCGGCGACTGCTATCATGGTGCTCGCTTTGCCATTGATGCCATCGCAACAGGCAAACAAGCGGCGATCTCGCTGCACCGTCATGTCCAGCCGGGACAACTCCTCGATGCCGGACGCAACCTCCGCGACTTCAAACAAATCGACATCGAGAACCTCAACAAAGAGGAACTCGGTTTCGATAACACCCCGCGTCAGATTCCTGCCGTCGGACCCGTGGATACCAAGTCTTACAAAGACAACCGTGGCATCCTTACCGAAGAGCAGATCAAGAAAGAAGCGGCGCGTTGCCTCTCTTGCGGTCGCGCGGTTGTCGATCCGAACCTCTGCGTCGGCTGCGGCCAGTGCGTCATTAAGTGCCAATTTGATGCGGCGCATCTCGTCAAGAAGACCAGCATCTATGGCAAAGACTTCTCCGCGATCCTTCCTAAGGCCGCTGGACATACGGTCAAGCGCGCGGTGAAGATTGCCGTCGGAGCCTTTAAAAAGGATTAACGCATGCACGAGCTCGGATACGCGGTAGAAATCATTCGTACGCTCGAGGACTTCATGGAGGAGAATCATCTCACCGAAATCCATGAAGTGACCCTCACTGTCGGCGAAGCCACAGGCATCGTTCCGCGCTTCATGCAAGAGTGCTGGCCCGCCGCCATCGAAGACTCTGATAAAATCAAGGATTGCAAACTGGTGATCAACTGGGTGGAGTCCATCGGCGAGTGCCATAATTGCGAAACCCAGTTCCCCATCGCAAAATGCAAGCGCGTTTGCCCGAAATGCGGTTGCGAAGACTATGACACTAAGACGGGTTACGAATTCGAAATCACCGAAATCAAAGGTCATTAGATACCAAAGGGTTCCGCCATACGCGGAACCCTTTTAAAATCGTTATTTTTCAAAAATAAATGGGTTTTGCCGTGAATTTATTGAATTTCAAGTTCAAAGATGTCAAATCTTCCAGACCCAACGAAATCAAAATAGAGGGCCTTGATTCCTGTTCCGATAGCTACATTAGTATGGAACGCTTCTTTACCGGAAGTCGGATGGAGGGCGATGGTGCCTAATTCTCTTCCGTCTGGGCTATCTTTGATGCGCAGGGTTCCTTGGGGTTTGCCGGATAGGAGCAAGGACACTTCGACTTCGTCTTTTGCGAAATCAAAGTACTTGAAGCCGAGCACGCAGTCATCTCCAAAGTTCGCCACGTATTGATCACCGCGTTCTTCACGGTCTTTTCCCGTCTGGGTGAAGTAGGGGTGATGCCCTTTTGCAATCTTCGCGGTAAGGAATTTGGGCTCCCCACGCTTATAAAGATGGCAGGCGATATAGGCAGGGTATTTGCCCTCTCCTTTAAGGGGACCTCCATTAAGGCCACAGGAAGTGAGCTCCGCTTGGGAAAAAGTGCCGTCAGGATTACGAATGATCTTTTCCGCACAGGCCTGGCGGGAGTGGCAGTGGCGGTTGGTCTGACGGTGATAAAAGACGTAGTAGTCATCCTTAATCTTGATGAGTGAGCCATGTGTGTTGCCGAGGTAATTCATTGGCTCTTTGGCTAATCCGACGTCGCCGATCGATACGAGGGTTCCGCCGTATTTGAATTCGCCTAAGGGCGAGTCTCCGATGGCGTAGCAAAGCTCATGGCCGAGGACCGACGAATAGATGAAGTAGTATTTTCCCTCGAATTTTCTCATGGACGAAGCTTCGAAGAATTCATGCCCTTCATAGCCCGTTCCTTGGGAGCAGTGTTGGGTTTTTGCGATGCGCGTCAAGGTGTTTTCCTTGATGGTGAGCATGTCATTTTCTAACTCCACTCCCATCGCCCCATGGTAATTGACGGGACGGAAACGAGTGAAAATGTTGGGCTTTTTCTCGCCGAATCCCGTATAGAGATAGATCTTGCCATCATCATCGCGGAAGACGCCCGGGTCAAACTGGGCAAGGTCGCTCTCATGGTTTCTACCGAGCAAAGTACCGTTAGGATAACGCACGTAGCCGTGGAATTTGTATTTCCCCGCCGGGGTATCACATACGGCCACACCGATGATGCCCATAGAGCCCTTGAAGTAATAGAGATAGAATCGGCCGTCATTGCCCTGAACAACATCTGGCGCATAAAGCTGCTTGAGGATCAGCGGCGGACGGCTCGGGTCGTCCTTCTTCCGCCATATGACCCCCTCGTAACGCCAGGAAGATAAATCGTCGATGGGTGCGCTATAGCAGACATAGTCGTTCATGCAAAAGAACGCGCCGTTGAATCGGTCGTGGGATCCATAGATATACACGCGGTCGCCAAAGATGTGCGGCTCTGCGTCTGGAATGTACTCGTAGCTTGGAAGATAGGGGTTATATGCTTGTTGTTTCATGATTTAAGAATACGTATCTTGACGAGAGGTTCTAGAAGGATTGTATGCTTTCGGGAGGACATTGTTGCGATTTTTATTTCTATGGAAAGTATTGTCAACGCGCCAGCGATTTAATGCGTGGATACGCGTATGGCAATTCCTAATGAGCGAGGGTAAGATAATGTCAGTCTTAGACTAACCATATGAGGCAAAATCTATGTTGAAGAAGATGTGGAAAGGATTTTGTAACCTTTTAGGTTTCAACAAAAATTCGAAATTTGTCAGCGACTATATTTCCGATACCAATATCCGTAGCGGAATTTACATGTCCGCCGTCATTGTTGCGCTAGAAATCTGGCTGATCATTCGCCAAACCCATGACGAGGTGGTGCCTCTATGGCAAGCCGGGACGGATTCAAGTTCCGTTCATGGCGGGTGGCTGCTCTATTTCACCTCGCTGTTCTGGCTGTTCATGCTCGTTGGCATCGCAATGTTCACCTTTGCCTTGACGTATCGTCGACCCACCGTCTCACCGAAGAAGCGTTTCATCTCCACGGCGATTACTTCGGGATTGACCCTTGCCTTCTGCATCTTCGGCTTCTTTGAAAACTACTCCACCAAAAGCGGATTCAAATACGCTTTATCGAACACCTTGCTCGCCTCGCTTTACATCATCGCGGCGTTGCTTTCGATCGTCATTATCCTCTCCACGTTCCTAGAGTTTAGGTACAAATACGAGACCCGTGCGTGGAATATCGTCATTACGGCCTTATTCGCCGCGATGCTTTTCGCCTTTGGCGTCAAGGTCTCTTATGGTGACTATGTTTCTGCAAACCACAAGGAAATCATCTGCTTCTTAACGATGGCTTTATATGGCGCTTGTATGTTGATTTGGCGCCCCTATGTTTCCATCTTGCTTAATGTCGGCCTATTCCTCACCTTCTATCTTTTGATCCGTGATGCCCCGATTTCCACCCCGCGCGAGTTCCCAAGCGAAGAAGGAATTAATGCTTTCGTTTTCGGCGCCCAGTTTAAAGACGGAGACCTCGTCAACTACATCACCTTTATCATCTCGCTGACGATGGTGTGCATCTCCATCTACCATCAACGCCGTAACGAAGCAGTAAAAGACGAAGAGCTCGAATATATTGCAAACTATGACGAACTTACGGGCTTATATAACTTCCAGCACTTCGTCCGTCAGGTAAACGCAGAGAATACGGGCAAGAAGATGATTCTCTTCTTCAACCTGAGCAACTTCAAAACCATCAACGACCAAAGAGGATTTGAAAAAGGTAATCAGTTCTTAATTTCTGCAGGCAATATCTTGCTTAAAGCTTTCGGAAAAGATTCCTATTGCTGCCGTCAAAGCGACGACCATTTCCTCGTTTATGCTGATCCTATGGGAATCCATGGCCGCATCAACGACATCGATCAGAAAATGTCCCATATCGACCCCGTCATTGAACTTCACGTTCGCGTTGGCGGCTATCAGCTAAAAGCCGATGAAGACTGCCGCCGCGGCGCGGATAAGGCTCGCTATGCCTGCGCGACTTTGAACATGGATTTGGTGAACCATTTCCGCGAATATGACCAAGACATGCATGGCGCTTATCACCTCATGCAATACGTGATTCATAGCATCGACACCGCGGTAAAAGAGGAGTGGGTCCGTCCTTACTATCAACCCGTCGTATGGTCTAAAGATGGCAAGTTATGCGGCGTTGAGGCCTTGGCGCGCTGGGTTGATCCCGAGCGTGGCCTACTGCCTCCAGGCAAATTCGTCCCGACGCTAGAAAAGACCAAACTCATCCATAAACTCGACGTGCGCATCTTGGAATCGGTGTGCCGCGATATCCGTTATTGCTTGGATAACAATCTTCCTTTCGTGCCCGTATCCATTAACTTCTCTCGCCTTGATTTCGAGCTTATGGATGTCATCGGCATCTTAGAAGGACTCGTGAGCAAATATAGCGTCCCGAAAGAATACCTCCACGTTGAGATTACTGAATCTGCTTTAGCAGACGATGAAGGATTCTTGTCCAAGTGTGTATCGCGCCTCAAAGAGCGTGGTTATGCCTTATGGCTCGACGATTTCGGCTCTGGCTATTCTTCCTTAAACGTTCTCAAAGACTTCGACTTTGACGTCATGAAGATCGATATGAAGTTCCTCTCGGGCTTCGAGAATAACGCGAAAGCCCAGCCCCTCATTGAGTCCGTTATTTCGATGGCGGAGAAACTGGGTATGAGAACCTTGACCGAAGGCGTGGAAACGGCCTCGGAGCGTGAGTTCCTTTCCAATGTGAACTGCGAACGTCTGCAAGGCTACCTCTTCGGCAAAGCGCTTCCCTTTGATGAGCTGCAGGCCAAAATCAAAAGCGGTGAGCTATCGGTATCCGATCACCTGCTATAAAAACTAGATAAATGAAAAAGGAACGGGATTTGCCGTTCCTTTTTCAATATTTAGGCTTTATGGGTATGATGGCAGCAGCCATCCTCGGAGCAGCAATCATCGCCACACTCGCACCCCTTGCCATCGCAATCGCACCCCTCGTGATTATGGCAGCATCCTTCACCATGCTCGTGGTGATGACCATGACAGCATCCCTTGGGACGAGCGATGACGCGGAGATTATCTCCCTCTGCGTCGAAAATCGCCTCGGATAGGTATTCGGCCGCACGCTCGTCAAGATCGAACTTAACCCCATCGATTTCTTGGATGCTCGTGGCCTCCGATTCTTCAATAAGGTCCATCCGTAGTGAGGCTCCTTCGTGATCCGATTGGACCATCGCGATGCGGACTACGTGCTTTCCAACGCGTTCCATCGCCTTTTCAAATATTGCTTTTCCTTCTTCCGTTACGTGCATAATCTACCTCATTTCAAAGTGACAAGATTGTACTCATATTGTCCTTGAGGTGGAAGAAAAACGCCAAATTACCTTATTTAAATAACTCCGATAATTCTTGGATATTTATGGTGAAAAATGTCGATTCAAAGGTTTATGTTGCTATTTTTGTTGGAGCCAATAATATCGATGTATCCGAATATTTTAGGATTCGATATGAAAATCCGGCTCAGCGTAAAAATTTCATTAATCTCTGTCATTGGCATGGCTCTAGCGTCAACGGCGGGAATTTTTGTCACCTACGGTGTGCATACCACTCTTGCAGGAACCTATGCCGAAACACGTGTCGTCGGTGCGGCCAAGAATGCTTCTGAACCACTAAGCCAATCCTTTTTGTCGGTAGAGAATCTCGTTCGCGAAAGTCGTGCAGCATCGGAAATTTACTTCCCCGATATCGATTCTACCGCTGCCTATGATCCGCAAAGCAGCTCTGTAGCTGCCCTCCGTTCGATTTTTAATGCGACCAGCACCTTGGCGAAATATGTCTCGAATTATTGGCTCGTCCTTAATCCGGAATATTGCGGTACAACGCCTACAGACGAAGAAGGCAAAGGCTTCTTTATGGTTTCTTCGGATGGAACTAATTACACGAATCACGCGGTGACCAACATCACTAAGTACGATGAAGACAATCCGGAAGATGTTGCCCATATTACGTGGTGGATTCAGGCTAAAGAAGGGAAAAGCACGTGGCTGAAGCCGTATTACAACGCGAACACGGGTCAAAGCCTTATTTCCTATGTGGAACCGTTCAATGATGCCTCGCACAACATCCTTGGCGTCGTGGGCGTTGACCTGGACTTCCATAACATTGTCACCGACGTCATGCAGCAACATGAGTTCCAAGATGATCACGTTTTCTTGATCAATGGCGACGGCACGGTTGCGTATCACCCGGATTTAGAGGTTTTCGATGCCGATGGCCGCTATATCGGGACGCAAGATACTTATGCAGAATCCATGAGCCGACGCGAGGGAATTCGGCATGGAGAAAATGAGGACGTTTTCTTCTATCGATATCGCAATGTAGACCGTGTCTCGACAACGGTACCATTAGGAAACAATATGTCTTATGGCATTTCCGTCGCGCGAAACGAGCTTTATTCACCCTTTATCCGCGCGAGCACGATTCCGTTAATGATCTATTTCTTCACTACCATCGTGCTTGGTCTTGGCCTCTTCTTCTTGCTCCGTTATTGGTTCCGCCCGTTGCAGGAATTAAGCAAAGGCGCGGATAGTGTAGCCCATGGTGACTTGAACGTGAAAATCGAGAAGAAATCCGATGATGAAATCGGGAAACTTGCGACTGCCTTCGAGGGTATGGTCAACGCTTTGCGAACCGAACGTTCCGCGATGTCCGCGTTGGCCTTTCAGGATGGCCTAACGGGCGTAAAAAATAAGAACGCGCATAAAGAAAAAGTCGAACAATTAAACCTTGAGATCAAAGAGGGGACGGCGCGGTTCGCCTGCGTGATGTGCGACGTCGATGAACTAAAGACGATCAACGATACCCGTGGTCACGCAGCAGGCGATCAAGCCATTCGCGGCGCTTGCTTAATGATTTGCCATACCTTCAAGCATTCCCCGGTATACCGTGTCGGGGGCGATGAATTTATCGCGATTCTCGAAGGCGAAGACTACGACAACCGCGAGGCGTTATTCCTGCGGCTTAGCCTGAACAATAAAACGGATGAGTCGGGCTTATTCCATTTCTCGGTTGGCATGGCGACCTATCAGCCTGGACTTGATGGCAGCTTCGCCGATGTTTCCGAAAGAGCGGACACAGCGATGTACCTTATGAAACGGAAAAACAAGGAAGAATAAAAACGGCAGATATTTGCAAATCCCTGCAAATCCGCCGTTTTCTTTTTGCTTTTTGCTTATAGCGCCATGGCGAACGTTAACATGACCAACGTACCACCGACCACGGAAACATAGCAAATTAAGTCGAATTTCTTCATGCGGAAACTATGTCTCCACAAAGCAAGCAATGCGTAGTAGACGACCGAGAAAAGAATGAACCCAAAAATCGGTAAAATAGATAATGCGAGGACGGATACGTCGTTGATGAGCCCAAGCGCAGCCATCAACATACCAAGAACTGCCGCGGCGCCGTGGGGAATCATGGCAACGGCTTGGTTTCTTGCGCCAGCTTGGTCCGCGTGCTCTCCAGACGGATCGGGCACAAAGAGATTAAAGGCCAAGGCGCCGATACCACCGAGGGCATAAATGGACGAGGATACTACTGCGTTGACGGCAAAGTCTCCAGCGACGTCTCTTTGGAAAATGGCTTGTTCCATGGTCGTCGTCACCAGCGCAACGGGCCCGACGGGGCCAAGGCTATAGAGTGCCGGATACCACATATAGTCGTTGAGCACGCCGTGCTTCATTAATGCGGCATCAAAATAAATAACGGGGGACGTGAAGCATAAAGCGAGGAAAATGTTGCCGAAAATCAGCAAGCAGATTTGGTCGAAGGTATAGTCGCCAAGGCTCACCAAGAAGCAATTAATGAGGTAGTGTAGCCCCACAAAGATGAACGTTAGGAAGAACGAGAGAAAATACATTCCCCAATGAACGCTAATTCGAACGAATTTGATATTGTTTTTGATTTCTTCTGCCGGGGTCGATACGTAGCGGAGCAAGAACACAGTGGTTCCTAAAAGGAATGCAATCAGCATCGAAAGGAGAAGTATTGCTAAGCCGATGAGTAGGCGCACTCTTTTGATGGTCGTGGGCGCATAGGCGGCCTGATAGAAGACGTCCACGCTTTGCCGTCTCGTGCGATAACTAAATACGAACAGCGACATGACCAAGGACAATACGAGCCCCACGATGAATAACGAAGGCATATTACTGGTCGTTGAGCCGAACGAATAATAGGGCACATATTCGCTGCCGTTATCATAGTAACGCACTGCCATCGTGGTGAATGCGTTGGTATAGAGCGCGGTTACGGTGAGGATGATGGAAAAGATGAGCAGCATCGGCCACCATTTACGGATTTGCCAAGAAATGTAATGTTTAAGCATCTTCCTCACCTCCTTTTTGGTCTTTCTTCGCGAGCATCATCTCAAGCGCGACGATTTCCTGTGGGTCGAGCGGCACGTGCTCGATGAAGACGGGGTTAAATGCTTTTTGCACTGCTTCGATGGATTCGTTATTGCCCAGCAAGACGACGTGATGAACGCTGCCGACTTTGCGGAAGGAGATGACGCGGAACCCAAGCGAGGCGATGTTTTCTTCGTTGATGGGGGAGGAAAATACTGCTTGGAATTTAACGAATTCCGTACCGATGTCCTCGTTATTTCCTTCGCGGGCGACATGGCCTTTGCTCACGATAACGAAGCGATCGACGAGGCGCTGCAAGGCAAAAATATTATGCGAGGAGATAACGACGGTCTTTCCGTGCTCCGCCGCGGAGATAATCTCGGACTTAATCGCATCGATAATGAGGGGGTCGAGGCCATCGAAGGCTTCGTCGAGGAGTAGATGCTCTGCTTTCATGGCCAAGGCGAGCGCGATGAACACCTGGCGTTTCATACCTTTGGAGAAAGTGGCGACGGCTCGTTTCGTGGGCAAGCCAAAAGCTTTGATGATGCGGTGGTAGTTATCGACGTCGATGTCAAAGAGGCCAAGATAGAAGTCGAGTGTCCCTTCAACGTCCGCTCCTTTTGGGGTGTAGGGGTCATCCGACAAAAAGAAGACCTTGGCTTTAGCCGCGGCGTCGTTAGCGGGGATGCCGTCGACGAGGACTTCTCCTTCATCGGGGTGATACACGCCAGCGATAAGCCGTAGCAATGTGGATTTGCCAGCGCCGTTTTGACCAACTAAGCCGATGATGCCGTTGCTAAAAGAAGCGGTGAGACCATCGACGGCACGGGTTGGGCCAAAGCATTTAACGAGCGATTTGATTTCAATCATTCTTGCTTTCCTCCGTTTCCGATAAGGCTTTCGAAATCTCTTCTTTGGTATAGCCCAAAGAGAGGAGCTCACGGATGGCTTTCCGTAGGGGCTCGGGATCATGGACAAGGTTACCCTCCGTGACGAAATATCCTTTTTTGGGCATGGAGACGATGAGGCCTTCATCAACCAAAATGCCATAGGCGCGGACAACGGTGTTGGGGTTAATCCCTTCACTCACCGCCACTTCGCGTACCGAAGGCAGGGCGTCGCCTCCCTTGAGCACGCCGATGGATATCATCTTGCGGAAGTAGGTGGCGATGGATTCGTAAATTGGAGCGTTTCCTTGGATAATCATTCTGTATTAACTGTACTGCTACAGGCAGCGAATTGCAATACTCTAGGATGCTTCTATGCTCTTCTTTTTCTCCAAGATGGTAACCTATGAAAAAAACGGAGGAAAGTTATGCAACTTTTCGATCAAAAAAGACGCTTTGCGTTCGGCTGCATGAGGCTGCCGATGAAGGACAACGAAGTCGATATTGAACAATTTAAACAAATGGTCGATGCCTTTATCCAGGCGGGCTTTACGTATTTCGACACGGCCCACGGCTACATCGAAGGGAAGTCCGAGCTTGCGATCAAAGAGGCGCTTTCCTCGCGTTATCCGCGCGACGCCTATTCTTTAACCAATAAGCTGACGGAGCCTTATTTCTCCTGCGAGGAAGATATCGAGCCGTTTTTCATGAGCCAGTTAAAGGCGTGTGGGGTGGAATACTTTGACTACTATTTGATGCACGCGCAAAACCGTAAAAACGTGCTCCATTTTGATCGCTGCAAGGCTTATGAAAAAGCGGTGGAACTCAAAAACCGAGGCCTCATCAAGCACATCGGTATCTCCTTCCACGATAGCGCCGATGTCCTCGACGATATCTTGACGCGCCACCCGATGGTCGAAGTGGTGCAAATT
>JAFVCC010000065.1 GCA_017479485.1 Bacilli bacterium | reverse complement strand
TCACGGATACGGGATTTAATTGCATGACGACGGTGAATTTCAAGGCGATCCCGGCGAAGAAGGCAGACGCGGTCATTGCGAAGAACTACCTCAGCAAAGAGGAAACCGATGCCTTAAACCGCATCGTTTCTTTATATTTGGATTTCGCCGAGCTTCAAGCCTTGGAACAGCATGCCATGACCATGGACGATTGGGTCAAGGAACTTGACTACTTCCTCAAGATGACGAGAAAAGACATCTTGAACGGACCAGGGCTCGTTTCCCATCAGGAGGCACTAGAACACGCGAGGAAGGAATACGAAGCGTTTACGGAACGGCTTTGGATTTCGCCTACGGAAAGCGAAAGAGCAGCCTTGCCCAATTTCGAAGAGCTTTTCCTTCTCGAAAAGAAAGGGAAGAAATCGTGAGCAAGGCCTTTGGCGAGAGAGTCAAAACCCTTCGCAAGAGCAGAGGCCTCACCCAGCAGGAACTCGCGACGGCTTTGGGCTATGCGGATAAATCGATGATCGCCCACATCGAAAGCGGCGATAACGAGATGACGCTAGACAAAGTTGCGTTTTTATCGCGGGCGCTCGGAGTCGATGCCAACGATATCCTTGGGATAAAAACTTCAAGGACCGAGCGAGTGGAGCTGACCGTACTGATTCTTATCGAGGACGGGAAGAGGATCCTTTTGCAAAACCGGGTCAAGGACGACTGGAAAGGTTACGCTTTGCCAGGAGGCCACGTCGAAGCGGGGGAGTCTTTTGTCGAGGCTGCCATTCGGGAAGCCAAAGAGGAAACGGGCTTGCGCATAAAGAATCCCCGGTTGGTCGGTGTGAAGCAGTTCCCCATCCCAAACGGCCGATATGTGGTGTTTCTTTTCAAAGCGACGGATTTCGATGGGCAAGCGCAATCCTCGGATGAGGGGAACGTGGAATGGGTGGAGTATGAGCGTCTAAATGGACTTCAGGCCGTTGATGATTTCGAGGATCTGCTGCGCGTCATGAATTCGGATAACTTATCGGAATTCCAATATAGCGTCGATGGTGAAGGATGGAGTGTAAGGCTGCATTGAAGGCCTCTGCATTCGATTGGTTTGATTGTTTCTTTCGGGAAATAGGTTCATGCGTGGGCAATCGAGCCTTACCGATTTAAGGTGTGGAATTAGTGCCACTCTTCAGCCAGGGGATTTATCCCTCACTTTATCCCTCACTTTATCCCTCACTTTCATCCTTCTTTTGAGAAAACGATACGATATTAAAATGTTTTTTATCGAAGTCGTATCGCGAATATTGAGATTGGAAAGTTGAATAGGTAATTATTGTGAATTGACGAACCAAAAATTGGGAATTGGCGATTCGAAATTGGGAATTGGGGGTTTGGAGGAGACCGCTCACGCGATAATCAAATCCAAAGGCTACCCCAAGAAGGTCGAGAGTTCCCTCATCAGGGTTGCCGACGCATTCTTGCACACGACGTTCTCGAACGCGGACGTCGCATCGACGTTGTCTTGCTCCATTAATACGGCGATAGATTATATAAAATAGGCTTCGCGACGAGTGCGGTCTGATTGAATCGGTCAGAGGTTTCGGCAAAGGCCACTACCTGTTTAAGAAATAAGGTAGGCGTACTCAAAGACGGTCTTTTTGTGGGTTCTAAGACATATTTCAAAGTATGTTAAGAAAGACGGGACGAGAAGGGGGTTGATCGAACCCAGGAAAGGAAATACCGCTCCCTAGAACGAATCCAAGACAACGATCCCAAATATATCTTGTCGCTGGATTGCCTATTGCAAAGGAGAAGTGGGATCTTCATAAAAACATCGTTGATCTGATGTCGAAAAACGAGGGTTTTACGGGACTAAATTAGAAATTGTCCAGATTTGTCCCGTTCCGCGTGGTTATTTGGGATATTTTTTTAGCGAACCGCCTATAGTGAGACAAGCTACGCCATCTGCTAACGAGGAAAATGAAGATTGCCGAGTGGCGGAACATAAAATCTTGCATT
This sequence comes from Bacilli bacterium, assembly GCA_017479485.1. Taxonomy (GTDB): domain Bacteria; phylum Bacillota_I; class Bacilli_A; order RFN20; family CAG-826; genus Alloenteromonas. The sequence goes on along the minus strand of JAFVCC010000065.1, from coordinate 12,841 downwards.
CGTAAATGACGTTTGTGGTGGCGGTTTAAAACTATTCCAATATTATCGAATGATAGTTCACATCCCTGTTAACCTCTTAAACACTGTGATTATTAAATACGCGCAGGAGTTGTCATGGAGTTATCGCAAAAACCGTCGATTTCATCGGCAGTTTCCATAGGAGTTGTCAAGGAGTTGTCACGGATGACATCTCCCTATGACATCTCCTTTTTCGCATTCAAAAAGCAGCCCATCCTGGCAGGGCCGCCTTTGTGGCATTGGAGGCTTATTCGTCCTCTGATTCGCCATCTGGGTCGATATCGTCCAAGCCGTCGAAGAAGTCCTTGATGATGTCCTTCTCGCTCGGAAGAGGGTGGGAATAGGTGTCCTGAAACATTCTTTCGGTGCCGCCTACCCATCTGACAACGACGCGGACGGATAGCCCGCTTGCCAGTATATTGGAAACGCAGGAGTGCGGAATTCGTGCAGCTCCATCGAAGCCTCGCTCAAATCGCTATGCGCGGAAGGCTTCATCGAGAAGCGGGGCGGAGGCCGTTCTACTTTCTACGCCAGGAAAGACTAATCTCCTAAAACAATATAGAAATTAGGGGATTATATGTGGAATTGGGAGAATAATCCCTCAGCTTTTATTCTCCGATGGGGTATTTCGTCGTTAGCTTCTCATAGGTTTTGGAATCGATGGCGCCACTATACAGATAACGGTCCTCCATCAGCAGCATGGTGTCTGATGCCGCGTAGAAAGCAGGATCGCCATTTTGATCACATTCCTCCAGCTCCTTGATGAATCTCTGAAGCGGAAGGGGAAGCGAGCCCACGTCGAGTTCGACCGAGGCGTCGATGAAATGGCCGGCGGGGGTCAATTTCCCGTCGATGAGATCGTTGAGGCTGACGCCTAACGCCTTCGCAATCGCCCGCAAAGTCCCAAGTCGGCATTCCTCCATGTCCGCTTTCCCTCGGCAGATGCTAAGGACGGTCGTATATGGGACATTGCTTCTTTTCGACAAGGCGCGCACCGATATTCCGGTCTTCTCCAGGTATTCTCCCAAAACCATATTCATTATCGTATTATCCAGAAAATGAAAAACTGATAAGAAAACGTCAATTTATTCTTTTAATCCTTTATAGTCTCCGTTTTGCGGGCTTTTTCATGGCTATTTAGGGAAATTGACGCATTTGCTGGTGGTCGGGACGAAAAAGAGGATACAGCCCCCGAACCTGCATTTCAGCCCAACTATTATGGTTTCATACCCTTTTTCTTGTTTCCTCGGTGCGAATGGTATCGTGGTGGCATCATGGAGCTATCCCCGTTATTTCTCTCTTATTCCTGGGTTTGGATCTTTGTAGCCTTGGTTTCGGCTGCTTTTGTAACGGGGTGCTTGTGTCCGCGCCGCGGCTATATTTTCTTTATCTTGGGCGCGTTAGGGTTAACGGGGCTGCTCGTCTTTGTGACGCTTTATGACGGCGATTATCTCGATGTGGCGCTTGTCGCGCTGGTGTGCCTTTTGCCCTTGCTCTTGTTCTTTGTGCTCCAGAAGCGAAAACAGCAAACGGAGGAGCCGACGTCATGACCTTCAACTCTTGGCAATACCTCGCGTTTTTGCCCGTTACGGTGCTGGCGTATTTCTTGTTGCCCCACAAAGTGCGGTGGGTGCTTCTGCTCGCGGCTTCTTATTTTTTCTACATGATGTGGAACCCGTGGCTCGCCTTCTTGATCTTGGGGACGACCGTTGTGGCCTATGGGGCAGCCTTAGCGATAAAAAAAGTGCCAAAACACAAGAAACTCTTTCTCGTGCTGACGCTGGTCGTCTGTTTAGGGGTGCTCTTTGGCTTTAAATACCTTAGTTTCGCCCTCAATTCGGTGGTGGACCTCATCAACCTCTTTCCCATCCATGTCCAAGCGCCCGTTATCGACATTATTTTGCCTGTCGGCATTTCTTTCTATACGTTCCAGACACTCTCTTATGTCATCGATGTCTATCGCGGTGATTTTGAGCCCGAGAAACATTTTGGCTATTTCGCCCTTTATGTCTCGTATTTCCCCCAACTCGTGGCTGGGCCGATTGAGACGCCCAAGATCCTGCTGCCTCAATTAAAAGAAGAGCATCATTTTAATGCCGAGGATCTCGTCGCCGGCTTGCGTCATTTGCTTTTTGGCTTCTTGCTGAAGGTCGCGATCGCCGACATTGCTGGGATTTACGTGAACCGCGTTTTCGCTTCATTGCAAAACGCGGGAACGGGAGAAATCCTTGCAGCTGTCGTCTTATTTGCGATTCAAATCTATTGCGATTTCAACGGATATAGCGAAATCGCCATCGGCTCGGCGCGCGTTATGGGCGTCAAACTCTCGCAGAATTTCGACGATCCCTTCATGGCCGCCTCGATGAGCGATTTGTTCCGCCGCTGGCACATGAGCTTGCAGCGCTGGTTCCGTTACTATGTCTATATTCCTTTAGGCGGCAACCGCAAAGGCAAGTTCCGCCACGTTTTGAATACCCTCATCGTCTTCGCCTTATGCGGCCTTTGGCATGGCGCGAATTGGACTTATTTCCTGTGGGGGCTTTACGCGGGGGTGCTGATCGTCATTGAAATTTTGGTGGTGTTCCCCATTCTTGGCCAAGCGAAGAAGAAGGGCATCCCCGTCGATAATGGCTTCTTTATCTGGATCCGCCGCCTTTTGATTTGGGCGATGTTCATCCCTAGCTCGATCCTTTTCCGCAGCGCGAATATCCAGCAAGCGGGCCTTGCTTTCACGCGCCTATTCGCGGGTTTCCAACCCGATGGCAATGCGATTTTAGGCTTTTCCGTCACTTCGCTTTGCTATGTCCTGCTCGCCGCCTTGACGATGGAACTTTCCTACCATTATGTCTACCGAGGGCCCAGAAAAAGCGACCTTCCTAGCGAGGCGAGCTTGACCCAACCAACCCTCGTCGCCAAGGAGGCGGTCATTGCGCTAAGCATGGTCGCCATCATCGCCGCGACATGGGCGTATTTGCTCAGCCATGGCGACGTATCAACCTTCGCCTATTTCCAGTTTTAAAAGGAGCCGACCATGAATACCGTCCATTATTCTTTTTTCGAAAAAGTGCGCACCGCCATGGAGCAAAGTCCCGACCATTCCCTCTTCGCTGATGAGACGCGCGATTATTCCACCAAAGAGTTCTATTTTGCCTCGGTGGAAGCCGCTAACGCCCTCGCCGCGCTTGGCGTGAAGCAAGGCGATTTGGTCTTCTTGCGCTCGACCCGCAGCATCGATACGTTCATCCTTTTCGCCGCTTTGGCCTACCTTGGTGCCAAAAGCGCGCTTTCCGATCCTCATCAAGGCGCGCTGGAATCCGCGGAGATCAACGGCTTAAAAGAACAAACCGCCTATGCCTTGACCAATGAGGCCGCTGGTGACGATATTTCCGCTGCGGGAAACTGGGAATTATGGAACCTTAGGACCATGCGAAAGTCCGCTTTCCCCATTTCTTTGGGAAAGCAAGCGGTGGAGCCTTCTTTTGATTCGAAAACGGATATTCACGCGCCTTTTCTCATCATCTTCACCTCCGGTTCCTCAAACAAGGCCAAAGCCGTCGCTTTATCGCAATTTGGCTTCAATAACCATATCGAGAACCATCTGGCCATCGCTTCTGGGACGCCCGAAGACTGCCTTTTGATGCTACTACCGATCCACCATGTCTTTGGGGTCACTTTGCTGGCCATGGGTCTATGGGCCCATTACCGCGTCTATTTCGCGCCTTCGATGGACTTAGCCGTCGCGCTAAACGCGATCCAGAAAGAAAAGGTCACCGCCGTCGATTGCGTCCCTTCCTATATCGCCGCCATTGGAAAAGCCAAACTTGCCAATGGAATCGATCTACCCACGTTACGGCTATCCATGCTTGGGGGCACGAACCTGTTAGAAGAAGACGTCCGCTTCATCGAGCAGTCTCTTGGCGTACGCGTTTTGCCCGTATATGGCATGAGCGAATGCATCGCTATCGCCGGGGCCAGTTTTGACGACTCTGAAGAAACGCGCTGCCACTCGGTGGGCCGCCCTTTGCCTCTATGCGACGTGCGCCTCATCGATAAGAGCGGCCGCGAGGTTGCACAGGGCGAAGAAGGTGAAATCATCGTAAAATCGCCAACGATGTTTCTCGGCTATTACTTAAACGCGGAAGCCACGAAAGAAGCGGTGGACGAGAATGGTTTCCTCCACACGGGGGACCTCGGGCGTTTCGATGCAGAAAATCGTCTCCATATCGTCGGCAGGAAGAAGGAAATGATCATCCGTAATGGCATCAACCTCTCTCCCGTCGCCATCGAGGAAAAGCTATTGAAGACCGCTTGCTTCGACGAGGTGGCGGTGCTTGGGGTTAAAGATAAAGAGGCGGGGGAGGTTCCGATTCTCATCGCTACTTTGGCGCAGCAAGCAGAGGCCTTAGGCTTCGCCCAGGTTGAAACCTTGGTGTGGAAGGCGTTACTAAAAATCGAACGCCCCAAGGCCATCTACATTGTCGCCTCGTTGCCTCATCTTTCCTCAGGCAAAGTCGACAAAATGACCTTATTCCGGCTCTTTGGCCGCTGATTGGTCTCGTTTTAATTCGCGAGGCTTCTTTTTCCTGTTTGGGCTTGCTTCTCACTGCGTGCCTGCGCCCACGAATATTTCCTAAACAAAATCGGACGTGTATAATTATTCCCATCTATGAGCGCGAGCTTTCTAGCCGATACTTTTACCGAGCCGATGCCAACATCTTCTTTCCCGCAGGCATTATCCAATTTTTTCACGATGTTCCTAGGCCCTGCGCTGATCATCGAAATCATGATAATGGCCTTCTCTGCCGTTTGCCTCAGCGGCTTCTTCAAGTGGAAGCGCAAGATCGTCTTGACCCACTTCATTTATTTCGTCGGCCTAATCATCATCACGTTTGGAACGACGATGCTTGGCTATGCGACCACGGGTTCCATCGCCATGTCGCCAGGTATCATGGCCCCCATCATCATCCTCTTTATTTTGGCTCCAGGGGCCATCTTTCTTGCTATTTTCTCTCGAGGCAATCCCTGGCATCGTGCGTTACGCATTACCTTTTATCTTTCGCTTTGTTACCTTGTCACCGAGGTTTCCCATAATTACAACCTCATCATCGATGAATTCGTCGCGCGCGGTTCGGCTTTATCTTCATTCTTGCTCTGCTTGCCTTTCTTGATTTTGATTCCCGCGTTTTTGTTCGCCGGGCGCTTAAAAATCCATCACGTGGCCCATTTCCGCAAAGCACTGGCCCTTCAATACCTCTTCGTTTTCCTCGTGGTTTTGGCCACCGCCTTTCTTTCGGGCTTTGGGACGGACAAGGATATCGCCTTCCGCGTCTGGACGATCATTGTCTTGATTTTGCTTGGCGTGGTCGACCTTCTTGCCTACGCCTCGCATTATTACACGAGCAAGCGCGAACGTACCATCATCGCCTTGCAAGCCCGTAACCAACTCAATGAAGCCGCTTCCGTCATGCTGAAGCTCAGCGAAGAAGACATCGCACGCAACACCCGTGCCCGTCACGACTTGAAAAATACGCTCTCGTACCTGCGCGACGCAATCGAGCAAGGCAGGTATGAAGACGCCCTCACTTTCATCGATGCCACCGCGGGCAAAGCTTATGGCGATTTGCGGCTCGTCGATTGCGGCAACGCGGTCGTCTCCTCCATCATGAATCTGGAGTTACGAAAAGCTAAGCTAAGGCAAGTCGAAATCCGTTACCGCCTCATCGTGCCGCCGCGGCTTGGCATTTCGGACAACGATCTCTGTTCGCTGCTCACCAATATCTTGGACAACGCCATCGAAGGCACCTGCGCCAGCCAAGAGCAGGGCTATATCGATTTTTCTCTGGTGGCGAATGATGCGCTTCTTCGTATTCAGTGCAAAAACCCCACCAAATCTAAAGTTGTTCCTAGCCATTCCACGAAAATGGAAGAAGGGCATGGCCATGGCACGACCATCATCAAGGCCATCGTGAAGGAATACGGTGGCTATTATGAGTTCGATGTCAAAGACGGCACGTTCTGCCTCGATTGCGTCATGAACGCGAACCCCAAACAGGAGGACGAAGATGCTTAAGATTGCGATGCTCGACGACGAACAGTTTTCCCTCGATCTTTTCGCCGGCGCGTTCAAGCAAGCGTTCACGCAATCGGGGGAACAGACCGAAATCTTCGCCTTTACTTCGCCCGAGACCTTCCTCTCGACGTTATGTGACACGCAGTACGACCTCATCTGCCTCGACATCAATATGGGCGCTTATAGCGGCATCGACGTTGCCGCTAAGGTCCGCGAGGCCGACTCCACCGTCCCCCTTGCTTTCATCTCTTCCAACGAGAACCGCGTCTTCGAATGCTTTGCCTTCCACCCCATCGGCTTCATCCGCAAAGCCAATTTCCTCGATGACTCGGCGTCTTTTATCAAGCATTACATCACCGTGGTGTTGCCCCGGCGTGAATCCAAGAGCACGTTGATGGTGAAAGTAGGGCGCGAGACGACCTTCATCGAAATCGATAAGATCTGCTATATCGAAGGCAGCCATAATTACCAGACGTTCTATTTCGTCGACGGCTCCCCATCCATCGACGTTCGCGAGCTGATCTCCACCCTCGAGAAGAAGCTTTCTCCACATGGCTTCATCCGTGTCCATAAGGGCTTCATCGTCAACTCCAAACAGATGTATAGCATCGGTAGCAACGAGGTCGTTTTAAAAAGCGGCGACAAGATTCCTCTCTCCCATCAACGGCGTGACGAGGTCATGAAGCGTTACTTGGAACTAACCAAAGATACGCTGTTCATCAGTTAAGCAAACCCTTCATCCATTTGGGCTATGTTCAGCCCTTTTTTTCGCGTTTCAGCCCAAATGCCGAAGTTATGGCCCGCGTCAAACCTTTCTTCCCCCATTTCCGTGGAAGCGTCGATACCCGTTCTATCATTCGTCCATACAGTAAGCCGAAAAATGGCTTCAGGCGGCGTTTCTACCGGTATGAAATGCCGCTACTTCAGGAGGAATATGAATAAAAAGTCCAACAAAACAAGGAGAGTTCCCCTCGCTTTGACGCTTGGTACTGCCACATTCGCCCTCGCCGCTGCCACCTTTGCATCCCGTGGCGGCATTGGCGTCAACGCTGTGGAAAGCTACAAGTTCTTCCCGGCGTTCAACAGCATCGAAAAGGCTGTTGAAGCGGCAGGAGAGCTGAACGAGCAACTCGCCGAAGAAGGCATGGTCCTTCTCAAAAACGACGGCAATTTGCCGCTGAAACGTGGATCGTGGGTATCCGTTTTCGGTGCGCATGCCTCTGGCCTCAACCATGGCTGGACGGGCAAGGCGGACCTTCCTAACGCCATCACCACCGTGCCCCAGTCTCTCGAAGCTGCCGGCTTCCACGTGAACCCGACGCTTAACGCCTACTATGAGAAAAACGGCGCTTCCGGCCGTGGCGGCGCGATGTCGAGCTCTTACTTCGACGTCGAACCCGTGACCTTTGGCGGCGTTGAAAAGGCTTCCTACCAAACTTATGGTGACGCCGCGGTCATCGTCCTCGCCCGCAACGGCGGCGAAGGCTCCGACATCGACCTCATCGTCAAGAGTGAGGAAGTCAACGAGCTCGATAAGGGCGAATATGGCCAAGAGCATAAGGCCCTCTATAGTGAAACGACAAAAGACTCCGTTACCGGCGAAGATGTCGTCAAGACCTATCACCATGCTTTGATGTTGACCAAGTCCGAGCATGAGCTCATCAACCACGTCAAAGCCAACTTCAGCAAAATCTGCGTCGTCATCAACTCCTCCAATGCGATGGAGCTTGGCGAACTCAAAGACGATCCTGCCATCAACGCGATGATCTGGATGGGTGCTCCTGGCGAAACCGGCGCCGCTGCCCTCGGCCGCATCATCTCGGGCGAAGTAAACCCCTCGGGCCGTCTCGTCGACGAATTCCCGCGCGACTTCACCGCCGACCCCACCTGGGTCAACTTCGGCTCCCAAGCCCAAGTCGGCAACACCAACCATTCGTTTAACGAGAAGGGCGAAACCTATTACATCGACGATCCCGTCCTCGGCAAATCGGGCGATGCTACCTTCACCCATACCGACTACGAAGAAGACATCTACCTCGGCTATCGCTTCTACGAGACCTATTACGAGGATCTCTATCAGAAAGCCACGAACGATAACGAGCGCGACGCCGCTACAAAGTGGTACAACGACCACGTCGCGTTCGCCTTTGGTGAAGGCCTCTCTTATTCGAAGTTCCAATTCAAAATTCTCGAACTCAAGACCGAAACGAACGCTGATGTCGACGGTGCGTTAACCGCCAGCGACCTCAACTCGTCCAAGGGCAACGAAGCCAAGGTCAAGAAACTCTATGTCAAGGTGCGCGTCACCAACGTCGGCGACTACGCGGGCAAAGAGACCGTCCAAATCTACGTTAAGGCGCCTTATAAATCCGGCGAAATCGAGAAATCCGTCCACGACATCGTCGGCTTTGGCAAGACCGACGTCCTCGCTCCGGGCCATTCCGAAGAAGTCATCGTCGAATTCAACGTCCAAGACTTCGCTTCCTGGGACGCCCGCGATTTGAACCATGACGAGCACAAAGGCGACTACGAGCTCGACGAAGGCGAATACACCGTCCGCGCCACCAGCTCCAGCCACGTCGACCTCGACGCCATCAAAGATGTCGCCAACCGCCTCGAATATGACGAAGTGAAATTCGAACTCGACGCGAATGCGCATCTCCACCTCGACGACTTCTCTGGCGCCGAGCTCCACAACCTCTTCACCACCGATAATGGCAAATACAAAGACACCGGCTTCGATGGCAGAGACATCTATAACTCCGAACGTACCGCAGACATGATGCTCAACGGCGAAGACGCGATGACCAAACTCTCCCGCGCCGACTTCGATGGCACCATGCCCGAAAAGGTCAAAGGACGCGTTATCGAGGGCGTCGATGGCGCCCCCGACATCAACGTCAACGGCCTCACCTTCGTTCAGGAAGTCTATGATCGCTGGGAAGCGACCCGCACTCCTCGTAAGGACTACCACCCCGAGAAGCAGGTCGACGAATGCAGCACCATGGACAAATACATCCGCAAGTATCAAGAATTGACCGATAACCCGAACGATCCTTGGTACATTTCGGAAGAGGACCTCTCCGTCAAGATGGCGAACTGGACGCAAGCCAAGACCTCTGGCGAGAACATCACCCTCAAGTTCAAAGACATGCGTGGCGTGAGCTGGGATGACCCGAAGTGGGACACCTTCCTCAATCAGCTCACCTATGATGAACTCATCTCCTTGTTCTGCGACTCCCGCGCTTCCACCCCGGCGCTTCCCTCCGTGGGCAAGAGCAAATCGGTCGACGAAGATGGTCCGAACAACTACAAGAACCTCTTCGAATGGGTTGACGAACCGACCATCGCCGCGACGTTCAACCAAGAACTTGCCGAAAAAGAAGGCCAAATCGTCGGTGATATGGCGATTCTCAATGGCCGCACCGGCTGGTATGGCCCGGGTATGGATATGCACCACACCGCCTTCTCTGGCCGCAACAACGAATACTACTCCCAGGATGGCCTCCAGGGTGGTTACATCGCCGCTGCCGTCGTCCGTGGCGCCCAATCCAAGGGTCTCAACGCGATGATCAAACACTTGGCCTTCAACGACCAAGACACCAACCGCGGCGGTCAGTCCAACATGGTCTGGACCTCCGAACAGAACATCCGTCAATACGAAATCAAGATGTTCCAGATGGCCATCCAAGAAGGTGGCGCTGGCGCGGGCATGTCCGGCTATGGCCGTATCTGCGGTATCGTCAACCAATCCAACTATCGTCTCAACCACAACTTGTTGCAGGACGAGTGGGGCTGGAAGGGCTTCATGATCACCGACGGCTTCCTCGGCATGAGATGGTGCACTACGCTCGACATCATGATCCGTTGTGGCTATCAGATCCAATACAAGACCGAAGGCGCGGGCTATGACTGGGTCTCCGGTACCTGGAAATTCGACGCCGACACCGACCTCCGCGGCGGCAAAGGCAACGTGTTCGTCCCCGATGAATACGAAGGCGATCCTTCCACCTGGTATGACCCCGAGACGGGCATTCCTCAGTCCGTCAAGGTCAAGACCTGGAAACCCTGCACCCTCCAATACTACTATTCTCGCGAAACCGCGAAATCCGTCCTCTATTCCACCGTTAACTCCATCAACTACGAAAACGGCTACACCGAGCTCGATTTCTCCGGCAAAGACGAACGCGGCTCCATCGCGCTCCCCGATGCCAAAGTCGGCGTGAACTTCGAATATGCCTTCGGTCTCGCCATCGATCCGGATTCCACCGTTTCCTACGAACTTGGCGAAGGCGCTCCTGAAGGCCTCTCCATCGACGATAGTGGTAAGCTTTCGGGCAAACCCAAAGCCGAAGGAAACTACAGTTTCACCGTCACGGCCCTCATCGACGGGTGGATCTCCAAATCCGTCAAGGCCAGCATCAAAATCGCCCCTGCCTTCTTCTTCGACCCCGATGGCGATGATTTAACCGCCCTCAAAGTCAACGACGAAGTCTTCGCGCAGATCAAGTCTGACGTCTATAGCACGCAAGAAGGTTACTCCACCGTGAAGTATAGCCTCCAGTCCGGCAAGCTCCCCGAAGGACTCACCCTTGCTGAAGATGGCAAGATCACCGGCACGGTCACCGAAAGCGGCGTCTTCCACTTAGTCGCCAAGATCGAAGCCTCCAAATCCTCTGGCGGCGGATTCAACCCCTTCGGATTGTCTCCGAAGTATGGCCCTGGTGGCCCTGGTGGCGGCACGACCACGGAAACCATGACCTTCGCCTTCGACATCATCGTTGCTGGCGAGCCTGCGCCGCAAGGTCCGACCATCGAAGAACGCGTCACCGAACTCGAAGCGAACATCGAGTCCCTCAACGGACGTATCGATGCTTTGACCACCGCGGTCAACACGGGCGACACCGAACTCGCCTCCGCGATCGCTGAGCTCAAGACGAAGATCGAAGAACTCAAGGCTTTAGGCGCCGACGTCACCGCCCTCAAGACGGCCGTCGCGAACCTTGAAGCAAAGGTTGCCGAACTGCAGAAGAGCGCGGATACCAAGAGCGCCGGTGGCTGCGGCGGATCCATCGTTGGTGGCTCCGTTGTGCTCTCCCTCGCCCTTGTCAGCGCAGCTGCACTCCTCCTCCATAAGAAGAACAAAGAAGATTAATCTCTTCTTCTCGACTTAAACCCCGCCTCCGCTTCTCTTGCGGGGGCGGGGCATTCTATACCTAAGGAAAACAGAATGCTTCAAAGAAATCGTCGAAAATCCTCGCAAATCCTCGCCGCTTTCTTTGGCGTATTGCTATTATCGGGTTGCGTTCCCGCCGCGATTGCCATCGATTACCATGGCGGTGAAAACGTTTTTCAAAAGACTTTTTACGGCGCCTTTTTGCCCAAATATGATCGCCTCAGGTCGTGCCAAAAAAAGAAAGTGGTGGTCTTAGGGACCTCTTCGGTAGCTTTTGGCATCGATAGTTTGCTGCTTGAAGAAGAACTCGCGCATGCCAATTTCGACTATGATGTGGTCGGCTATGGATTATATGGGGCGTTAGGGACGCGGCTAATGATGGAAACCGCTTTGCCTTTCTTACAAGAAGGCGATATCGCGGTCTTAAGCCCCGAACTTTTTCCGCAGACCTTATCCAACTATTTCTCGGTGATCGAGACGTATCGCGCGATTGAAAAGGATACGCGGATATTTAACAGCCTATCCTCCGATGAGCGAACGAAGATGATTCTTGGCGTGCCATCATATCTTAGCGAGCGTCATAAATATGAGGAGCCTATTGAGTCTATTGGCGTCTATTCCGCTTCGAGCTTTAATGCGCGTGGCGACATGACGTTTGAGCGCAGCGCGAACATCATGCCTTATTATTTTGACGTGAATACGCCCCTAAGCTTTGACATCAAGATGTTTGACCCTTCTTTTGTCTCTTACGTTAACGACTATGCCCATATCTTGAAAGATAGAGGCGCGTCCCTCTATTTCCGTTTGTGCCCGTTGGATGTTCTTGGCCTGGAGGAGGATTATCGAAGCAAAATCGATGCATTTGCCGATGAAATTGACCGTCTTTTGGATGTTCCATTGCTCGGAAATCCGCGGGAAAGCATCATGAAGGAGAATTGGTTTTATGATTCTTCCTTCCATCTGAATTCGGCGGGGGCCAAAGAGAATACGCTTCGCTTAGCCTCGGCAATTAAACTGGAGCTTGGTAGCCTCGTCCCCAATAAACACGTTAGCCCGGAAATGCCCGAACTCCCGAAACGCGAAGAACAAGAAGTCTATGGCGAAGACGTAGACGAAGAATGCTTCCTTTATGGTCCTGATGGCGATGGCTTAACTTTAACTGGGGTAGGGGAGGAATATCAGAAACGGCAATCCCTCATCTTGCCCACCCATCATCAAGGAAAATATGTGCGCTCCTTAAGCCAAGACCTCTTCGCGGGTTGTCTTTCTCTTGAGAAAGTAACCATTCAAGAAAATATCCCGCTTCTTTATGATGGGATCTTCTCCTCTTCCCCTGACCTTGAAGAAATCCATCTCACACACCGCGACCCTTCCAAACTGCAGGTGGGATGGAATTTGCTCTTAGGGGCGGGCAAAGCCAAAATATACGTGCCTCAAGCGAGCCTTAGCAGCTATCAAAGCGATTATTTCTGGGCCCATTACGCCGGAAGGATGGTGGGCGAATGAAACGCTGGTCTTGCGGGATTATTTTCGCTGCTATAACCTTATTTTCCTGCGCAAATCCGCCATCATTTTCG
>JAFVCC010000064.1 GCA_017479485.1 Bacilli bacterium | reverse complement strand
TGGATACGAAGAAACCATCGACCACCGAATAGATGGAGATCGAAATCATCATGAAAATCGGGGGCAAGGCGCTTACGGCGAGCTTGCGGAGATTCATGCGTTCGCTTAAGGGGTACTTCATCGCGGTAGGGATAATATAAGTAAGCGGGAAAGAAAACAACCTAGAGACCTAGGAAAAAGGCTCGTTTTAACGAAAAGGTATCGCCCTAATCGTCGATGAGGTGGATGATCCAAGGCCGGAAAGCGAAAACGTATTCCCCGATGTCGTCGCGGACTTTCACGCCCATTAGCCCGATGACTTGGTTTTGGGTTGGGTGGCGATAGAATTCGATTTCGGTCCCGCTAGTACCCACGATGGTGTGGGATTCGCTACAAGTACCCGGCGAAATGATTTCGTGAAACCAAATAGATCCCGACCATAAACCATAGTCCAACGTCTCGCTTCCATTTAAGACGAATCCCCTGCCCCGCGCGAAGGTCGTATGGGAGAGGATCACCGTGGTTTCCTGATAGAAATTGTCTTTGTCCACGAAGATGGCATGGGTCATTTTGGCACCGGAAGGAACGATGGTGACTTGCTCGCCGGTGATGTAATGAAGGTAGAAGAAGTTGTAATAGCCGATGCCCCTCACCGTGGCGCCGAAAAGCTCCATAGCGCCGGTTCTGCCGGAGATGAGGGTGACCGTAAAGCATCCTTTCCCAAGCGATTCGATGGAGAACTCAAGCGCCTTAACGCCACCAAAAATCCCATCCGCGGGATGGAGAACACAGTCCTCAGGGGCAAGGTCTTCAAAGGAGAAGATACCATCAGGATCATAGAGTCTCACATTGACGGTCTGCCCAATATAAGTGAGCTCATGGGTCGATACTTCCGCCTCGAGATAGGCGGGATGGTGGGGTTGAAATTGGGATTTGCTGGAGGAAACGGGTCCTTCGCTGGAGGAAATGGGCCCTTCGCTGGAGGAAGGGGTTTCTGAAGAAGTGGGCGAAAAGCTTGAGGAATCTTCGCTCGTGGAGGGGCGGATGAAGCTTGATGAGGGCTTGTCGTCTCCCGGAGAAGAAAGATTCTGGATCGCTAAAGGCGTGGCGATAGCTATGGAAACGGCAAGCAATCCGCCTAGCGCGGAGAAAAGGAAAGACTTTCTTTTCCATAATGGAATGGGAACCGGCACAAGTATCGGCGTCTTTTCCGTTTGGGGCGTTTCCTCGCTGGAGGTAACATCGGGCTCTTCTTGCAAAGGCAAATCGACGAAGAAATCCGCGACCAAGCAGTCGCAGGCTTCCGCGATCTTTTCTAAGGATTGATACGAGGGAAGGGACTCGCCGTTTTCATAGCTGCGGATCGAGCGCGAGGTGGAGCCGATTCTCGAAGCGAGTTCGGATTGGGAGAGCCTCGCAGCAAGGCGGCGCGACTTGATGCGACGTGGCAAAGCATTGAGGTCGAAGTCAAAATCTGTATAATGGGTCCCCTCTTTTTTCCTTTCTTCGACATCGGAGAGAGAAATATTGAGGATTTGTAAGAGTTTGGGGAGCAAACTTAAATCAAAGCCCGAGTCGAGCGATTCAAAACGCGAGATGCCCTGTGGGGTAAAGCCAAGTTGCTCGCCGAGTTCCTTCTGTGTCAACCCTCGCGACTTTCTTAATGCAGCAATATAGGAAGAAAAACGCTCTTTCACATTGTCAACTTTATCCGTTGCTATCGGACGAATCAACGATTTTTCCGCATCGATTTCAATTTGATTGTTTGCAGTTTCAATGCTGGAAACCCACCATGTGGATAGTACGAAGAAAAAGTGTCCTGCAGGCAAGCTTCGTAGGCAAAGGAGATTTCGATGAAAAGCAAACGATCTTATATTAGCCTGCACATGCTCTTTCTTTTAACCGAGAAGAAGGCCATCAAGATGGAGGAGGTCATGGACGACCTCGAGGTATCGCGTTCCTCCTTCTTCCGCGCCTTAAGCGACTTCCGTTGCTACTTGCAAGAACATCGGCCCTACTTAGAGCTTCTTTACGACGAAGAAAAGGAAACCTATAGCCTCGTTCCCCTTAGCGCCGAGGCGTAAAATGGCTGAAAGCGCTTCGCGATGAAGTTTCCCTCTTTTTTCCTAGTGGAAAAAGGTCTATAACTTCGTCTCGTTGATATGGTCGCTACGTTAGTCATTTCCGGTCTCACCTTCGCGCTGCTTGGAACCTCCATGTTCTTTTTCCCGAGTTTCCACATCCGCAAGCTCAAGATCGATACTTACTGGGTCATCGCATTGACGGGCGCTTTGGCGTTACTCCTCACGACGCTCGTCCCCATCAAAGAGCTCGGGGCGCAGCTTTTCTCCGATGAGGCCATCAACCCCTTGAAGGTATTGGTCCTCTTCTTCTGCATGACGCTGCTCTCGGCGTTTTTGGATGAGACGGGGCTATTCAAGGCCATCGCGACCTTCGCGGCCAATAAGGCCAAATCGAGCCAACTGTCCCTCTTCTTTTCCTTCTACGCCCTTACTTCCGTTTTGACCATCTTCACTTCCAACGACGTCGTCATTTTGACCTTGACGCCATTTTTATGTTTCTTCGCCCGCCACGCGAAAATCAACCCGCTCCCCTATTTGCTCGCCGAATTCGTCGCGGCCAATACCTATTCGATGTTTTTGATCATCGGCAACCCGACCAACATCTACCTCGCCTCGATGGCGGGCATCCCCTTCTTCGATTACATGAAAGTGATGGCCCTCCCCACGATTTTCGCGGGCATCGTGGAACTCGGCCTCCTGCTCTTGCTCTTTCATAAGCAGCTCCGAAAGCCTTTGGAGACGACCGAGGAGCATTACGTCATCAAGGACAAAGCGGACCTATGGCTTGGCATCGTCCACTTAGGTGTGACTTTGGTTCTACTTGCGCTTTCGAACTTTCTGCACTGGCAGATGTGGCTCATCACCTTAATCGCGGCGATGTCCTTGCTGATTTCCGTCAGCGCGCTGTACTTAATTACGCACCACCGCTTCGATGACCTCGGCCATACTTTTGCCCACCTCCCCTATCCCTTGATTCCCTTCTTCCTCTCGATGTTCGTCATCGTCGTTGGCTTTAACTATCAAGGCATCTCGAATGCTTTGTCGGGAATCTTAGGCGACCAAAACCCCATTTTTGTATATGGGTACTCGTCCTTTTTCATGGCGAACCTCATCAACAACATCCCCATGAGCATCCTTTACGCTTCGCTTCCTGCGGGACTTGAAGGCGGCGCGCAGCTATCGGCGATCTACGCGACCATCATCGGCAGCAACATCGGGGCGTTCCTCACTCCGCTTGGCGCCTTAGCGGGAATCATGTTCTCGGGGTTACTCAATAAATACGAAGTACGCTTCTCTTTCTTGGACTTCGTCAAATACGGTTTCCTCATCG
>JAFVCC010000063.1 GCA_017479485.1 Bacilli bacterium | reverse complement strand
TCACCCTCGAGGATTTAATGAAGTGAGGAAGGAGGCCGAAATGGTTGTCATCCGAGACATTCGAGAAAAGGATTACCCCGAAATAGCACGTATTTGGCGGACTGAAGTTGCCTGACGCTTCACCCGGATATGATGGCTTCTTTCTCGTAATAGGAGCGGGTGAGGCTGCTATCGACCCCCAAGAGAACTCTGTAATGAGACCATGAAAGTAAAGATTGTTGATACGCTGTGTCAAAAATCTCTGGGAGCGATTGGTAAAAACGAACAAACAAATATAGCGAGGACTTTTCGAAACCGCCACCGTATTTTTCCGTCAAAAACGTCGATAACTTCGAGATAATCTCCGCGCCGTAATCGGCCCTTCCATCCTTGAGGATCTCCTCGGAAATGCGTTTTCCAAGAAGGTGATTCCGGTGTAGCAATGTTACATTGACCGCACGTATCGCGGCATTTCTAGACTCCTCGACGATTGAGGCAAGGACGTCGAATACGTTTGCCCCTTCAAGCGGGAGCACTATAGAAGATTTCAGACGATTAAACCTTTCAAGGGTATCGGCGCTTGGCTTAAATCTTCCGCCTTCCAGAGGGTTGACCGTGGCATAGGATATGCCCCGATGGCTTTCCTTGCGATAATCTGAAGTTTCACCTTGCTCCCGGGTTTTAAGGGGGCCGCGTATTCGCCGGTAGAGAGATTATCCGAGACAAGGGTTTCCTGGGTCAAAAGATCAGTGAAGGCAAGGTGGATGTCGCCGCCGTTTCTTACCTGCAGCAATAATGATTCCTCGCGTTGTTTATCTGCGGAGACGGTCAGGGTCTTGTTGCAGGAAAGAAGGTAATACGCCCTAGCGGCTAATAATTTCCGTTTTTCCGTGAGCCTATTTTCCGAAAATCAGGGCCGATTTGCCGTTGTTTTTGAGCTATTTTGAAAGATTTCACGAAGAAAAAGACTCGGGCATGCGGATGAATTTCAGATCATATTCGCTCCTGCGGAATCAGAGCCATTTCCGCCTCCATTCCGGCGGGGAAACGACCGCTTTACCAAATGCTCACCCTCGCTTCCTTGGGGATGTACATCGCGTCGTCTTTGCTTAGATGATACGTTTCCTGGAATAGGTCGAATTGGGCTAAGGTCATGTTGGACCGGATGTAAGAAAGCGGGTGGGAATCCGATTTGTTTCGTTCATGGGCATTTTCTTCGGTATAGACATAAGCGTAGCTATGGGCATGGCCTTTGAACACCTCGTCGAGATTCATGTTCTTTTTGCGGGCGAGGCTAGCGACGACTTTTAAGCCGCCCATATCGGCGATGATTTCGCCAGAGAGCCTTTCGCCGTTATATCTCTCATCTTTAAAGCCCGTTAGGAAATTCGTATACATCCCTTGCAGGTTGCGGACTTTTTGGTCGAATTTGTTCTTGTCATCCGCATTCCACCAATTGGTTTTGAAGCCATCCTGATCATATTGCGCCCCATTATCGTCGAAGCCATGGGAGATCTCATGGCCGATCGTCGATCCATATTGGCCATATAAGAAGGCTTCGGAAGAGGCTTCGTCGAAGCCCTTGGCGACTAAGCCGTGGAATATTTTGAAATTGTTGTCCGAGGGCGAATAGGCGGCGTTGATGGTGGAATTTGGTATCAGCGACAAGACGTCGTTATCGATGATCTTTTGGGAGACGCCGCGGAGATAATAATCGTTATAGGATTGCCATTCGCCATAAATGCTGTTGGAGGTCACTTGATAGGCGGGGTGGGCAATATAGGCGTCGGTATAGAAGGCGACGTAATCCATCGCGGTGAGCTTATTCTGCGCTTGGGTTTTGGTTTCTTCCGAAAGCCAATCCTGCTCGCCGAGGGTAAGGAAGAATTCCTCTTTGATTGCTTGAATCATCTCGACGAATTTATTGCGGGTTTCATCGGGGATGAACCTTTTGATGTATTCTCGTTCCACTACGTCGTAGAAGTTTTCCTCGACGATGTCCGCTTTCAAGTCCTTGAGAGTGTATTGCTCGTCGTATTCGTCTTCGTTGACGTTCTTCAGCGAGGGCAATAAGGAATAATACTGCTCCGCCCCAATAAAGTAACGGCCATCAAAGATCGTTTTTAAAAGCAGATAGTCCCGCCAATCATCGGCGGTAAAGGCTTCGTAGCGTTTGGCGTAACTAGCGACGAAGTCCGAATAGAATAGTTTCTGGTCGTCCGCGATATCTAACGCATGCAGCATGGCATGTACATCCACCGAGGTGCCAAGCGCCTCATTGACGTTCCCGACGGTGGTTTCGTTTTTGCATTCACTACTTGGGGTATAGGCATCTTGATAGAGTTGCCCGAGCTTGCCGACCATCGCGCCCATGCGACGAGATAAATCCGGGATCGCTAAGCCGAGGGCATCCGCGATCAACATGATTTCCTCGGCCATTTTCTCGGAGGCTTGATTATATCGGGCGCTGATGCAGCGTTTCATTAAGCCGCCGCTAGAATTGATAATGGGAAGGTTGAGCCTTAGTTCCTCGTTGCCCGAAATATGGACCAAGGAGAATAGCCTGCTCGCGCCGAGTAAGGAATCTTTGCTTTGGATCCGCTTCAGGATTTGCTCGTCCGTCATGGCAGCTATTCCTTCGATTTCATCTTTAACCGACGATTTCGCGCCGCTATCGACCATGTTGAGCAGCTTTTTGGCCTCGCTATCGGGGGAAGTATAGATTTCATCCATGTGAGCGTCGATCACGTCCTGCGCCTCAAAGACGCTCCCCCACCGCTCCTTGCCTTCGGGGATGGTCAGCGTTTGGAGATAATCGTAGTTGACGCTTGCGAAATAATCGTCTTCAAGCCGTGGCTTTTCGATCTTTTGGATGTTGCCATAGATCGAGGTGTTGAGCCAGGGATAGCCCTCGAGGAAAGACATGTCGGTGACGTCGTCTTTGAGGGTATACCATAAATAAGTATTCTTTTGGGTCACATGGAAGGTGATGACTTCTTGGTAGTTTGCGAAAGTGACGGTGACGTTGGCAGTGCCTTCTTTTAAGGCCGTAACAAGGCCCGCATTATTAACGGAAACGACGGCTTCGTTATCGCTCCGATAGGTCACGATTTCCTCGCTTCCTTTTTTCGAGCGGTCGATCTGGTACGTCGCTCCTTCTTTTAGGGACACCGTATTGGTGGCGACGATGGGCGCATCGCTAGATTGTGGCGAGGCGTTGCAGCCTCCAAGAGTGGCAATAGCAAAAAGCGACAAGAACGCGAAGGCATGGATTTTATGCATGTGAAACCCCCATACTATTTGGCCTATTATAACGCATGCCCATTTTGCGCAAAGGCGCGGAAAAGCGATGATTCGCCTTTTTTATCAACCAAGGAAAAATAGGGAGCAATGGCCTGGCTTAAACCTGAGGAGGAACCTACTTCTTGCACGCTTGAAGCAATCCGACGAAAAGGGGGTGCGGATGGGTGGGGCGAGATTTGAATTCGGGGTGGAACTGCACGCCGATGTAGAAAGGATTCGCGGTCTCGATGGTCTCCACGATGCGCCCATCGGGGGAGAGGCCGCTTAAGATTAGGCCTGATTTTTCCAGGGAGTCGCGGTAAGCGTTATTGAATTCATAACGGTGACGGTGCCGCTCGGAGATGAGGTCTTTTTGGTAGCATCCTTCGATTTTGCTTCCTCTAACGAGAAGGCAAGGATAGGCGCCAAGCCGCAAGGTTCCGCCTAAAGCGATGTCCGCGCTTTGATCCGGCAAGAAGTCGATGACGGGATATGGGGTACTCGGATCGAATTCGCGGGAATTCGCGTGATTTAATTTAGCGACGTTACGCGCGAACTCGATGACGGCGACCTGCATCCCTAAGCAGATGCCAAGATAAGGAATCTTATTCTCGCGGCAATGCTTCGCGGCGACGATCATCCCCTCGATGCCGCGATTCCCAAATCCGCCCGGGATAATGATGGCGTCGACGGGTGAAAGCTTATCCGCGACGTTATCTTCGTCGAGAGTTTCCGCGTCGATCCAGTGCAGCTCGATGCGGCAAGATAGGGCATAGCCGGCGTGCTTGATCGCTTCGATGAGGGAAAGGTAGCAATCATGGAACTTCACGTATTTGCCCACGATGCCGACTTTGAGGGTGCGCGAAGGGGATTTGATCGCTTCTACTAATGCTTTCCATTCCGCCATGTCGCTCGGTCTCGAGGCGATGCCAAGCTTCTTGCAGACGATGTCGCCAAGGTGCTGCTTTTCAAGGCGAAGCGGGACTTCGTAGAGGATGGGGATGGTGCGGTTTTCGATGACGCATTCTTCCTCGATATTACAAAATAAGGCGATTTTTGCGAAGATTTCCTTCTCCAAACGGTGGCTGCTGCGCAGGATGATGATGTTGGGTTTGATGCCCATGCCCTGCAGCTCCTTGACCGAATGTTGGGTTGGCTTGGACTTATGTTCCTTAGAGCACTCGAGATAAGGAACGAGAGTGACGTGGACATAGAGGGCGTTCTCTAGCCCCACTTCCAACCCGATCTGGCGGATGGCTTCCAGGAATGGCTGCGATTCGATGTCCCCTACCGTGCCGCCGACTTCGACCAAAAGGACGTCGGGATCGCTTTGCTTGGCTGCGGCGTAGATGAAGGATTTGATCTCGTCGGTGACGTGAGGGATGATCTGGACGGTCTTGCCGTTATAGCCGCCTTCGCGTTCTTTGCGGAGGACGTTCCAAAGAACTTTGCCGGTGGTGAGGTTGGAGAAGCGATTCATGTCCGCATCGATGAAGCGTTCGTAATGGCCGAGGTCGAGGTCGGTCTCCGCCCCATCCTCGGTCACGAACACTTCGCCATGCTGGTATGGGGACATGGTTCCGGGATCGACATTAATATAGGGGTCGAGCTTCTGCGAGGCGACGCGCAAGCCACGGCATTTCAAGATGCGGCCGATCGAAGCGGAGACGATGCCTTTGCCTAGCCCGGAAACAACGCCGCCCGTGATGAAGATGAATTTGCACATAAAGCTAGCCTCCAAAAAAGAAAAAGACACCGAGGTCGACCGCCGATGGGGCTTTCAAATTATCGCGTCGAATTTCGCAATTTACGCGATGCCATCGGTGGTTTTTGTCGGTGCACTCAAACAAAAACGATTATAATGCTAGTCCTTAGAGCCCTCTTGTCAAGGGTTGAAATAAGCCTTGTTAAATGAAACAAATTATCTCCCTTTTAGGGGACTGCCTTGAAGCAGGTTTTCGCATCCTGAAACGTGCCAAAACCTCAATAATGAAGGGAAGCTCCTTGCCATGAGGCTTCGAATGGAAGAGGTCGACCATCTTCGCGTCCCAGGGTGAGACGTAGGCGCTAGAGGAAGCGGGAGCAACGCTGCTGGACTCAGGATTTGGTGGGACAGCACTTGAAGCATCGGGTGCAGATATTGCTACCGTAATGGGCGAAGAAAAGGTCTCCAAGAGAAGCACGGCGTTTCCATTCTGCGTCGATTTCCAGGCAAAACGGCCCTCTTTTTCAGAATCGCCCAAATCCGCAAGCGAAAAAATCTCCCAAGGAGCAAGAAAAAGCAGCCTCGTCTTCCACGCGCTCCCCTACTCGCTTATGTTGAGTTTAAGGCGATGAAGAATGGCTGCTTTTAAGGTTAAGAGAAAGAATCAGATGTTGATGTCGTTATTCTCGATGACGTTCTCGTTGGCGATCTCGTTGTCTTTTTGGGAGTTGCTGATTTCGTTATCTTGCTCAAGGTCCCCCGCGAGTTTGTCTTGGAAGTTCTCTCCGCGGTGGAGCCTTCGCTCCATTTCGTCGAAGCGGCGGTTGGCTTGCTCATAGATCTCTTGGTTGACTTCGTCTTCCGCCATCGCTTTGCCTTGGACCAGGGAGAGGCAGAATAAGCCGCGTTCCTTGCCCGCGCCACGGAGGCCACGGCACATCTCGGGAGTGACGTCTTTGGGGTCGAGGTTCGGGAATTTGTGGCGGAGGTATTTGCCCGCGAGGTCGGTGGCTTTATCGAAGTCGCGCTTTGTTCCGACGTTGTTCCAAGAATCGATATGGTCGGCGAGGTCGGTCCATTCTTTGGAGGTGCGGCCAAGGAAGCGTTCGAAGGCGCTGCCTTGGTAGGTATGTTTGAAGGTAGCGGGGTTGAAGTTGGGGTTTTGTTCGGCGAAATAGGAATCGAAGCGCGACTTCTTGCTCACTTCGATCTGGGCGAAGCGGTCAACTTTCCCTTCGCGAGCTTGGTTATAGTGCTCTACTTCGCCATGGATGCGCTCGGCGACGAGGTTATTGTTGCCCACTTGCTTTTGGATGTCCTCGTTCGCGCGGTCACGGTAACGTTGCTCCAACGTTTGGATGGGGTTTTGGAGGAAGTCCTTGAGGAATTTGCTATCGGGATCATTGCCCAAAATCATCGCGTGGTCGAAGATTGTGGACTCGATGCGGTCGCGCACGAGGGAGACGAAGGAACCGATGTTCATTTCGTTTCTCTTCCCCTTGTAATTCTCGGCGTAGGTCCGGACCGAATTCTCAATGGCCGCGGAAAGATCCTTGGGGTTCCATTTGGCTTGATGGATGGGCGCAAGGGCATTTGCGACGGGGGCATAATCACCTACTTCATTGAAGGGGCGCGGGTGGTCGGACTTGGCGAGGACGTCTTGGTAATATTTCTTGTGCGATTGAAGGAATTCGTTCGTTTCCTGCGTACCATTGATTTCCAAGTTGGTCGAGTTGCTATTCACGGTTTCTTCGATGGGGTTATCGATGAATTCAAGGACTTCTTGGTTTTCATGAACGTTGGGGTCAAAGGCATAGTCCTGCGCGAACACGTTCTTGACCAAATCCTGTTGGGCGGAGACGGCCATGGCGACGACGCCATCGCGGCTGATGCCGAAATGGCCTCTTTGGCTGACGCTCGCGATGCGGTCGACGGTGCCGCGGACATAGTCGTAGTATTCTCTTGCGTTATGGGGCATGATTTCGGGAACGTAGGCCTCTGCTTCGGTTTGTTTCTCTAGGTGAGCGACGGCATGGTTGATTTGCTCTTCGGTTAAGCCGTCTTCCCAAACGTTGACCACATTCTCAAAATTCTCGGGCAAATTGAAGTGATCCATGTCGCCGAGAGGAAAACGGCCCTCGCCTTCGAATAAGTCGGGGCGCTCGCTTTCAGCATAAACGATGACGTATTGGATCTTCTCCAGCGCGATGGCGACGTTAAATACCTCGTCCATGCTGACGGTTTGGTTGTTCCGAATGGCTTCGTCGATCGAATGAAGTTTTTCGACGTCCTTGCGGATTAATTCATAAAGTCTGCCCATAAGTTTCGTCTCCTTGTTTGACTATAGGCATTATAAAGGAGAAGGCGCACAAACATGCCACAGGCGAGGAAAGTTCATAGACTATGCGTTAGTAACGGCATACCAAAAGCCATGGCGGAGCGAGATGAAATGAAAATTAAGCGGGTTTTTGCGGTGGATTTTGGGCTATTTTCGCGGGATTAAAGAGGATCATCGCCTTGGTAATATCCGCATGTGACGCATTTTTGCCATTGAAGAAGCGGCTCATGGTCTAGGCAGGTCGCGCCAAGAAAATAACGTAGGCAATCGCTTCACCTACCTGCCGCGAACCCCGGGATTATCTATCTCGGACAAAATAAAACGGCATCCGATTGGGGTCGAATGTCATCAGTCACTTTGTAAATACTCCTTAAATAGTAATATCAATTGTGATCGATTATTTCTCCGCTATAAAGGTCTGTTTGCCATTCGTATTTGCAATCATCGCAGATATGCCACTGCGCACCGCCATATCCGTTACGGTTACGGCAGTTTTGACCGTGGCATCTTGGGCAAATAAGCGGATCTCCGCATCCTCCACCGCTCACAGCCTCTAACTGTTCTTCGGTAAGTTCAACGCCTTCCTTTTTGGCAACTGCCAATATTTCTTCCGTATTTTTGCACTCTTTCAATTTCGCGATTTGTTCTTCGCTTAAGCCTTTGAGTAATTCTTCTTTCATTATTTTG
>JAFVCC010000062.1 GCA_017479485.1 Bacilli bacterium | reverse complement strand
GAAGCGGACCGCCTCGATTTCGTCTTTGCCGATATATTCGACGGCGCTGAGGTTATGGCGATATTGGATGTTTGGGATCTTCTTCATGCGCTCGACGAGGATATCGTCCGCGAAGAACTTGTCGAAGAGGGTCGCGATGAAGACGCTTTTCGAGGTGTCGGAGAGAGAAATCGCGTATTGTAAGGCGGTATTCGCGTCACCGATGAGGAGGACGTCTTCGCCTTTGAAGAAGTCGCCATCGCAGACGGCACAATAGGAGATGCCGTGTCCTACGAGTTCCTCTTCGCGGGGCAAGCCCAAGGAGCGGTGGCTGCATCCAGCAGCGATGATGACGGTCTTCGCGTCATAGAGGTTGAAGTCGGTCTTTACGCGGAAGATATCGACGTCCTTGGTGATTTCCTGGACGTCTTCGAATTCGAACTCCGCACCAAGTTCAGTGATTTGATCGAAGAGGTGGTCGCTGAAGTCCGAGCCAGAAATGGATTTCACGGAAGGGAAGTTTTCGAGGCGGGGTGATTTGGCGATTTGTCCGCCGATGCCCTCTTTTTCTAGAAGTAATACGGACTTGCCCGCGCGGAGTAAGTATAAGGCGGCGGTCATTCCCGAAGGCCCGCAGCCAACGATGATGCAATCGTACATAGTTTTGTCTCCTTAGAGGAATAAGGCCCCTTTCTTCAAGGAGCCTTATGCTTTTATTGTCCGACTTTGTTGGCTTCGATGAATCCTTTAATTAAGGAAGCGTTTTCGAAGCAGCGGTAGCCGCTCTCATCCGGAACGATGAGGGTCGGGGCTTGCTTAATGTGGAACTTCTCGACGAGGTCGCGGTTGCTCGCGGCATCGACTTGAGTGTAGTGGACGCCCGCTTTGTCGAGGAGCATCTTGGCCATCTTGCAGTTGGGGCAGGTGGGGGAGGTGAATAGGAGCAATCCTGCAACCTTTTCGTCCTTCACTTCCGCAGGTCCTTGCTCGCAGGCATTAGCGGCGTTTTCACGGGCATGGGGCTCTTGGTTTTCATCGATGACGTATTCTTTACGCATGTTGAATTCCTGAACCTTACCGGCATTCCAGTTCTTTACGGGGCGGTAGTAACCGGTGATGCGGCTATAGACTTCGGTCTCTTTGCCGCAGGTCGGGCAGCGGTATTGTTCGCCGGTGATGTAGCCATGATCCGCGCAGATGGAGTAAGTCGGGGACATGGTGTAATAAGGAAGCTTGTAGTTATAGGCAATCTTGCGCACGAGCTTCATGCAGGATTCCCAGTTGGGGAGGCGCTGGCCGAGGAAGGCGTGGAAGACGGTGCCCGAGGTGTAGAGGGTCTGGAAGCGGTCTTCGATGTCTAACGCGGCGAAGATGTCATCGGTATAGCCGACGGGGAGGTGGCTCGAGTTGGTGTAGAAGGGAGTCTCACCAGCTTTGGAAGCGCAGATGATGTCGGGATAGCGCTGCTTGTCGTGCTTGGCAAGGCGGTAGGAAGTGGATTCCGCCGGGGTGGCCTCGAGGTTATAGAGGTCGCCATATTGCTCCTGGTAGTCGGAGAGGCGGTTCCTCATGTGGTTGAGGACTTCCTCGGTGAATTCCTGAGCTTCTTTGTTGGTGAGGTCTTTGCCGATCCAACGGGCATTAAGGCAGGCTTCGTTCATGCCGACTAATCCGATGGTGGAGAAGTGGTTGTTGAAGGTGCCGAGGTAATGCTTGGTGTAGGGATATAAGCCCGCATCGAGGAGTTTGGAAACGGTCTGGCGCTTCACTTTGAGTGAACGGGCGGAGATGTCCATCAAGCGGTCGAGACGAGCGAAGAAGTCCGCTTTGTCGGTCGCAAGATAGGCGATGCGCGGCATGTTGATGGTGACGACACCAATGGAGCCGGTCGATTCGCCAGATCCGAAGAAGCCACCAGATTTCTTGCGGAGCTCACGAAGGTCGAGACGGAGACGGCAGCACATCGAACGGACGTCGCTCGGCTTCATGTCGCTGTTGATGTAGTTGGAGAAGTAGGGGGTGCCATACTTTGCGGTCATCGTGAAGAGGAGCTTGTTGTTCTCCGTCGGGGACCAGTCGAAGTCGCGGGTGATGGAATAGGTCGGGATCGGGTATTGGAAGCCACGGCCATTCGCGTCGCCTTCAATCATCGTTTCGATGAAGGCTTTGTTGACCATCGCCATTTCTTCTTTGCAATCCGCATAGGTGAAGTCCATTTCCTCACCGCCAACGATTGCCGGGAGGTTGGCCATGTCATCAGGGACGGTCCAGTCGAGGGTGATGTTGGTGAAAGGTGATTGGGTGCCCCAACGAGACGGGGTATTCACGCCATAGATGAAGGATTGGATGCACTGCTTGACCTCTTTGTAAGTGAGGCCATCTTTCTTAACGAACGGAGCGAGGTAGGTGTCGAAGGAGGAGAAAGCTTGCGCGCCAGCCCACTCGTTCTGCATGATGCCAAGGAAGTTGACCATCTGGTTGCAAAGGGTCATCAAGTGACGGGCGGGGGAAGAGGTGATCTTGCCCGGGACACCGCCTAAGCCTTCTTTAATGAGCTGCTTGAGGGACCAACCAGCGCAATAGCCGGTGAGCATGGAAAGGTCATGGATGTGGATGTCCGCATTACGGTGCGCATCCGCGATTTCCTTATCATAGACTTCGGAGAGCCAGTAGTTGGCGGTGACGGCACCGGAGTTGGAGAGGATTAAACCACCGACGGAATAGGTGACGGTGGAGTTCTCCTTGACGCGCCAGTCCGCGACGCGAAGGTAGGAGTCGACAACATTCTTGAAGTCGAGGTTGGTGTTTTTGACGCTGCGGATGGCCGCGTGCTTGGCGCGGTAATCCATATAGGATTTCGCGACTTCCACGTATCCGGTCTGGATCAAGACGATTTCGACGGCATCTTGGATATCTTCGACACCGATGACTTCGCTCTTAATCTTCTTATTGATCGCGCTGGTGACGCGAAGAGCCAAAAGCTCGATCACATCTGAGGTGTATTCCTGGTGTTCCGCCTTGAAAGCACGCTCGATGGCGTTTTCGATTTTCTTGAGGTCAAAGGCGACTAATGACCCATCTCTTTTACAAACCTGCAACATACGATTTTCCTCCTAACTAGCTCCGGGAAACACGGGGATTTTAAAGACCGCATTAACGCACTCATGGCGTTCTATGTCGGGGAGCAAGAAGACCCTCCCTCGGGTCCTGCGGGGATAATGATACGAACGAGTTTTTAAAAATCAATCTCTTTGCTTTGAGCGTTTGTTTTCTATAGAAAAGAGACTCTTGAAAAAACGAGTTTCCGAGTTATTTCTTGATATCATCGGATAAATCAAAAATGACTTAGTAGTTTTTTAGGCGGTTATATATTGTTTTTTCGCTCAAGAGGCAGTCCAAAAATTTTTACACTGTATAAGAATCTACAAGCGCTAAGTAGTCTTTTGCCTGCGCAATCTTGGCAAGCGTTACTTGATGAAGAACGAAATTATGGCGTTGTACCCGAAGTCGGATGTGGTGAGCCATTTTGCGAACGTCCAAGAAGTATCCCCTTCGGTCATATGCAAAACGCCACGGAGATAGGTGGACGCATCATTGTCCATAAGCATGATCAAATTGAAACTTAAGCAAGCCACCCACACCAGCGCAGCAGCGATGGCGAGCCCACCGACAAGGCCGAGCAAGCGGGAGATTAGGCCAGGCTTATCGTGCGCTGCTTTGAGGATAAGGCGAATGATGGCGAGAACGATGCCGCCAAGGACCATAACCGCGGAGAAGATGGAAAGGAATGCAGCGGCATAGCAGGTCGCATTGGTAAGAACGTCAG
Organism: Bacilli bacterium; assembly: GCA_017479485.1. Taxonomy (GTDB): domain Bacteria; phylum Bacillota_I; class Bacilli_A; order RFN20; family CAG-826; genus Alloenteromonas. Next base: position 1,577 of record JAFVCC010000062.1, on the reverse strand, counting down.
TGATGGGCTGGGCGAGAGTGAAATTCGCGCCTTGGTAGGACTCGATGGTCTTATAAAGCAGTTCATCGACGGTTCCATAGAACGCCTGAGGAAGATGCACGTTCTCATAGGCCACATGGAAGAAGGCCCAATCTGGACCATAGGCTAATTTACCTGCCGTATCGATGGCAGCAAGCTGAGACTCGTTGATCTCTTGATTGCCCAGGATGACGCCATAAGAACCGACGTCGACCTTGATTTGGTTCGCGATGAAACCATAGTAGGCGTTATATAAGGTATTGCCTATCGGCCCGTCACGATAGATTTGGGACAGCCATTTCGATAAGAATATGGCTACGACGATGCCGATGGCGACAAGGATGATTCCCGAAAGCGTCTTGAAACCGCCGCGGACGAACCCAATCAATGCGCCAAGCAATAGCACAGCGATGAAGATCAAAGAAATGTAATCAAACATACGATTCCTCCTTCTTTTTAAGCATACAGCGTGCGCGGAAACATTCCCGCAGGAATTTATCCAAATTGGCCTGGTTTTGAAAATTAGGCGGGTTTTACGGGCGAAACTACAATATTTCTAGAAAATTCTTGGGCTCTTTCTGGCCGTGTTGCTCTTGGCTTTTGACTTTCTGGCCCCGAATTGGTGAAATTTCGAGCACCAATTTTAACTAAATTGGTCATCACAGGTTGAAAACAAAAATATGAAAGATACAATTTTCATGTCTTCAGGAGGATTTATTAAAAATGACTAAAGAAGAAAAAGCCGCTCGTAAAGCGGAAAGAAGGAAAGCCGGAAAGGGCCTTTGGGCTGAATTCAAGGCGTTCATCAACCGTGGCAATGCCTTCATGCTTGCCGTTGGCGTCGTCATCGGCGGTGCGTTCTCCGCGATCGTCAATGCGTTCGTCGGTATGCTCACCTCGGTCGCGACCTGGCCGGTCCCAGGAGGCCTTAAGGGACTCGTTACGGTTCTCCCTGCGTTAACCGATCCGCAGAAAGGTGCCGCCTTCCTTCACAATGGCGAAACGATCAACCGTCAATTTTTCACCATGGCGGAAGCCAATGACATGGTTATCGAATTTGCCGCTGCTCAAGGCAAGACTGGCTTGACCGTTGAATCCGCGGACTTCATCCAGTGGAAGAATTCGCTTCTCTCCCTCTATGATCTCCACGGCACCACCTTCACTTCGAAGATGTCCGCCATCATCGACTGGGGCACCCTCATCAACGCCGTCATCTCCTTCATCATCATCGCCGTCGTTCTCTTCATTATCGTGAAGGTCTCTAACGCCGCCGCTGCCAAGAAGGCTGAAATTGACGCCAAAGCTAAGGAAGCCTACTACCAGAAGCACCCCGAAGAGCGTCCGGTCGAACCCGAACCCGAAGCTCCGAAGCCGACCCAGGAAGAGCTCCTCGCCGGCATCCTTGCCGAGCTTAAGAAGCAAAACGCTGGACCCGCTCCCGAGGGTAAGTAATCCAACGTAAAAACGAGTCTGTGCAATCCCTGTGCTCGTTTTTTCTGTTGCCTAACTCATGGAAAATACAGCCATGTCCTTAATACCTTTTGAAAACATTGAGAACT
>JAFVCC010000061.1 GCA_017479485.1 Bacilli bacterium | reverse complement strand
GAAGGATTGGATTTCCGTTTTGGCCCTCTCTAGCTGTGCCTTCTTGCCGATGGAGGATTCCCCATCGCCATCTTGGAACCCATAGTCGCCGAAATCGCCATGGTTGCCGCCTTCGATGACGACTTCCTTATAGTCTTTCGGTAATAGGGGCTTAGCTTTCTCATAGGCGTCTTTATTCATGACGAGGTCATTCGAGCCATATAGGGAAAGCGCCTTTAATGAATCATCAATCTTCTTGCTCGGGTAAGAGGCTAAAAAGATGATGCCCTTAAAGGAATAACTCGTCTTAGCTAGATATTGCGAAGCGACGGTCCCGCCTAACGAATGTCCCATCATATAGAGGCTTTCATGCCTTCCGAGTTTGGCGATTTCATCCGCCGAATTCATGCCGAGCAATGCAAAGCGGAAGGGTAAGTCCATCAAATAAACGTCGACGCCAAGGTGGGCGACTTCGCTGCAGATGGGGGCATAGGCGGTTGCCTCGACTTTCGCCCCGCCATAGAAGATGACCGCGGTCTCGTCGCTTTCTTGGTAGTCGAAGTGGTAGGCGCCTCTTTCGTACGTTACAGATACGCTTGCATCGCCCTCTAAATAGGCTTTTGCCTCGTTGGTGGCGCCATAGTAGACGCTCAAATAAATAAGGACCGAAGAAAGAAGCAAAGCCAAAGAAGAAGGGACGATGATCACCGCGTTGACCCATGCTTTGAGCTTGTACTTGCGGTTGATGAGAAACACTACCAAGCAGGGAATTCCAATGGAGAGGATTAACGCGACGATGCTGATGAGGATGTATTTCATAAAGCGATGGATCGGAGATTAATTGTTGCTAGATTGCTTGTTTCGACGCATGTCGACGATGTTATCGATGCCGATGACGAGGGCCACGAAGAAGTAGGGGTCTTGGTCGTCATCGAGAGTCAACGTAAAGGAATCGCGCATGGAGATACGCCTGGCGACATGGCCGATTTCCTTGCCATTGAGGGTGATATGGTAATTGTAGCCGAGGATATTGCCGCGGATGATGAGCTCGCCGAGCTTGCAGTCGATGCGGTAATGGTCATGAAGCGACCAGAATTTGGTCGTTAACGTCGCGACTTTGTTTTCGTCCGCGTCGAAGACATAGCATTCATGGACGAAGAAATTCCAGAAGCGGTTACGCACCTGATAGATGACTTTACCATCTAAATCGGTGACGTATTTCCGCCTCCGCCATGAGAAGAATTTCCCTTGAACCTTAAGAACGTCTTTCTCGTTGACGTCTTTGACGACCGAACTGCCGGCAAAGCTGATCCATTTGTTGCGGATGTTGAGCTCCATGCCTTTTCCTCCTCCAGTATTTTATGCGGAAAAAGGAACGCAGTGAACGAAGAAATACGTAGCCAGCCATTTAGCCCATGGCGTCTTCCTCATAAATAAACCGATTCGCGCTTTCTTGGACAAATATGCATATTGCTATGTGAAAGCGATTACCGATTTCTTTTTCTTGAAAAAGAAGGAAACCGAATCCCAAAATAGACTGTCTCCTAAGGAGCGCATTATGAAAAAGATTCTTGCACTTACCTTATTGCCGCTAGTGGCATCGAGCCTCACCTCTTGCTTTGACCCTTCTTCTAGCGAAAGTAGCCGCACCCTCTCGAGCGGGGAAACTGTCTCTCGCCGCCTCATCAAAGGCATCACTTCCGTCGGGGGCGACGCCACCAACGTTGAAACCCTGGAGATCCTCTTCAAGAAGAACGGGGACGTCCCTTACGTCGCCTTAAAGGATGGCTTCCGCTTAATCAAAACCATCAAAGATTCCAAGCTGGGCAAAAAGACCCCCGATTACACCTTCGATATCTCGGGCGATTCCTTAAAGGTGAGCAATGGTTCCGCCTACGTCACCTTCGACGCGGCGAAGAAAAAGATTGTCTTCGATGACTTCAATGCCTTTACCGAGTTCGTTGCCGCCCCGGATAAAAACGCCGTCTTACTGCCGACGCTTGATTTCTTCTCTTTCCGCAAAAACGAATACACCAAGGGACCCGAATACACCCTCGACCTCTCCGCTTATTCAAGCCTCGATATCTACCACGTGGATAACGACTTCTTCTTGCCCCTAAAGACCTGGAATGACGTTTTCATTAATTCGGGCGAATACTTCAACTTCGTCTATAACTTCACCGATTTCTATATGGTGAACGATAGAGCCCTCGCCATACCCGATGAAGAAGGCAAGCCGGTCTTAACGAACTTTGGCAAAGCCTTCTATAACGGGGCGAAGAAAGAAACCGTCTCTTCCGCTTACGCGCGTTACTTCTATGATTCTCTGCTCTTCGACCTCAATAGCTTCTATGGCATGAAGCAAGAGCGCGCGATCACCGACTTCGACACCTATTTCACCATCAAGGGCTATAAGGAAGACTTCCTTTCCGGGGACGTCCACCGCATGGATAACGCCCTCGCCTACGCTTTGTCCACCCTCTTAGATGGCCATAGCGCGATGACGACCACCTCTCCCTTATATGGATTTACCGAATCGACCATCGACGTGCGGAAAGTCGACCCCGCGAAAGTCGCGATGGAAGAACGCGACAGCACGCTCAAAAAGAAGCGCGCCGCCAAAGGCATCCGCTTGGGCAAGCAGTACTATGCCGATGCGAGCACGGTCTACGTCACCTTCGATTCGTTCAGCCAAATCGACAAGAAGGCGCTTTATCGCAAATCCTACAGCGAGGATGCCCAAATGAAGGACAATAATTTGCTCCTCGCCTCCCTCTATACCGACTTGCAAAAACAAGAGAACAAAGGCATCAAAAACGTCGTCGTCGACATTGCCTGCAACGATGGCGGCTCGGCCGATTCGATGGCCTATGCCCTCAACCTGCTCGTTGGCGAGGCCAAGGTGGATACCTACTTCAACGCGACGAAAGCCCGCGGCTCGCAAACCTTTCTCTTCGATTTGAACCTCGATGGCAAAGTCGATGCCAACGACAAGAGCCTCCGCGAACTGGGTTATCGCATCGCCATCTTAAGCACCAAGCAAACCTATTCTTCCGGCAACGCCCTCACTTGCCTTGCCAAAACCAATTCTAACAGCACGTTGCTTCTAGGCGAGCGTAGCGGTGGTGGCGCCTCCGTCATGCGCCCCGATTTCACCGCGATCGGCTCTAGCTATAGCCTCTCGGGACTTAAAGCCCTTGGCTCCACCGATGCTTCGGGAAAATTCACTTCCTTCGAAGCGGGCATGGGTCCCGATATCGCCTTAAACGAGGATGAGCTCTTCGACCGTCCGGCCATCAACGCCAAACTCGCCACACGCTATGGCGCATAACATCGACCCAACCAATCCGATTCCGATTGGCAATCTAAAGGAAAGCGACGTCCGATCTTGCCTTCGTGCAATTGGAAAGACAAGACTCGACGATGTAGGCGGATCCATATTTCAATCAAAATGAAGGCATTCACGGTTTAAGGTAAACCGGTTTGCCTTCTTTTTCTACGCAAAACCCGCATGAATTTAGAAAAAAGCGCCGCAAGGAGGCGCTTTAATGATGGATAAGGATTAGGACTATTTCGCGTCTTTTCCAAATAGGACCGCGATGGTCGCAAGCAGCTCAAAGTCGTTGAGCGTGCCCTTGATTTGGTAGGTGGATTTTTGGTCCATCGTATGGATTTTATCCTCGCTGACGGATGCATAGGGGAGGCCACGGGCACTGCAGATGAGACCTTCCG
>JAFVCC010000060.1 GCA_017479485.1 Bacilli bacterium | reverse complement strand
GGGCGAGACCGTCGAGGTTTCTGACGGCTACGGCGCCAATTTCTTAATCCCGAGAAAACTCGCCAAGCTTTCCACCGAAGCGAGCCAGGCCGAACTTGCCCGCGATAACGCGGCGGAAGAGGCCCACCAAAAAGAGCTTAAGGCCAAAGCTGAAGCGGTCGCCCAAAGGCTCGAAAGCATCGAGGTGAAGTTCACCACGAAAGTTGGTAAAGACGGCAGGATGTTTGGCACTGTTTCACCTAAGGAAATCGTTGAAGGATTAGAAAAACAATGGGGAATTACCGTGGATAAACGGAAATTTATCGATAAATACCCCGTTAATGCTTTGGGCTACACTCGACTCAAAATCGAACTTTACAAAGGCTCCGAAGGCGTTGTCGTTGGCACCATCAGCGTCCACGTCGTGGAGGAATAATCACCTATGCCGAGCTTCGTTGCGCTGCCTTCTAACGTCGAAGCCGAGCGCGTCGTCCTCGGGTCGATGCTCCTTTCGCAAGAAGCGGCGGAGCTTGCTTTAGCTTCGCTTCATAAGGAAGACATTTCTGGCGCGGACGAACGCAATGTCCTGATTTTTGAAGCCATCTCTAAGCTATATGAAAACAACATGCCCATTGACCCGGCAACCGTCATGAACATGTTGGTGAACCTCAAATACGAAAAGGCCTCGGGAGGCAATGAGTATCTTTATGAACTCATCAGCGGCGTCATCAATCCCGATAACGTCGAATATTACATCAACATGGTTCAGGAGCAGTCACTGCTCCGCGAACTTTTGCTTAAGACGGATGAAATCCAAAAGCGTTACGCCAAAGGCGTGGACAACATCGGCGAATTCATTGTGCATAGCAACGACGAAATCGCCCACATCGCCCAAAAGCGCAACGTCAAAGGCATGCGCAGCGCTGCTGATGTCGCCAAGGAAGTAAGCGATAACTTAGCTCGTTCAACTGCAGATGACCGAGGTATGCTTGGCGTTTCCACGGGTTATCGCAAACTCGACCAAATGACCCACGGTTGGCAAAAGGGTGACATGATCATTTTGGCCGCCCGTCCTTCCGTCGGTAAGACGGCGCTTGGCATGAATTTCGCCTTTAACGCAGCGATTCGCGACCATGTACCCGTGGCCTTCTTCTCGCTTGAAATGAGCGCACCCAAAATCATGGAACGCTTGATTGCCTCGCGCAGCTACGTCTCCAACGACAAGATTCAAACGGGCCGTCTTTCCAACCAAGATAAAGTTAAAGTTGCTGGAGCCATCCGTGAGATTTCTTCAACGGAAATTTATTTCGACGATACCCCGAACTCCAAGCTGGGCGATATCGTTGCAAAATCGCAGAAACTAAAGAACTCCCATCCCGATCTCGGTCTCATTGTCATCGACTATCTTGGCCGTATCCGCTATTTCGATAAGGCGGACTCCTCGGCGAGGCAACAGGAAGTTTCCTATATCTCGGGCGAACTAAAGACTCTCGCCCGTACGTTGAACGTGCCGGTTTTGGTTCTTTGCCAGCTCAACCGTAACACGGAATCCAACGACAATAAGGTTCCTGGTTTAAGCAACCTTCGTGAGTCGGGCTCCATTGATCAAGACGCGGATATCGTTATGTTGCTTTATCGCGAGGATTATTACACCAACCTTGGACAAACGGCGAAGAGCAAGTCTTGGGCCAAAGACAAAAAAGACCAAGGCCAGCAGCAAGAAGCGCCTAAGGCTCCGATGACCGACGAAGAAAGGGAGAAAAACGGCGACCTTTCTGAAGTTAAAGTCAACGTAGCCAAAAACCGTAATGGCCAAGTCGGAACCCTGACGCTTTTCTTCCAGAAATCCTTCTCCCGTTTCGACGATCCATCCCCAGAATATGAGGCGCGCATCGCTTCTAATGGTGGGGACGAATAAACATGGAAATCGTTTTCGTTCAGCTCGGATCCCGAGGGAACGCGACGTTAATCAAAGAAGGGGACACCCTGATCCAGATCGATATGGGTGTCTCTTTAAAAACGGTCAAAAGAGGACTTGATTTGCTTCAATGCGGGATGACGGATATTTCTGCGTTATTCATTACCCATGAGCATAGCGACCATATTTCGGGTCTTCCGTTATATCACGGCCATGTACCGACTTATGCAGGTGAAGGCACTTTACCTGGTCTCGACGAGGAACATACGCTTCAAGAAGGCGTAGCGGTGGATGTTGGAGATCTAACCATTTTGCCCTTCCGTTCCTCTCATGATGCGACCAATCCCATGAATTTCATTATCCTTGGCGGAGGCAAGAAGTTTGGCTACGTCACGGATACGGGATACATCCGCCCTCGCGGACTTTCGCTTCTTAAAAACTGTGACTACTACCTGATGGAATCCAACTATGGAATCAAGGAGCTTTTGACGGGCAAGTATCCGGCATATCTAAAGAAACGCATCCATGGCCGCAAAGGGCATTTGTCCAATTACGATAGCGCCTCCTATTGCGCCGACCTTATTGGACCTAAGACCAAACAAATCTTTCTCGGCCATATTTCCTTAGATAACAACACCCCAGAAATCGCGCGGGATACCTATGTGGAAATCCTGAAGGAAAAGGGTGCATACCGCGAAGATTATTCTCTTATTGCAATACCTCAGCTCACCTTGCAAGTCGGAGGTGATCTTTTATGAAAATAACCGTGTTTTGCATTGGTTTTTTAAAAGAATCCTACTGGAAGGAAGCAGTTTCCGAATACCAAAAGCGCTTAGGAAACTACGTCGCCCTCGACATCGTGGAAATCGGGGATTTACCCTGCCCGGAAAAAGCCTCTCCTAAAGAGATGGATGAGATTAAACGAAAAGAGGGGCAAAAGATTCTATCGAAACTGAAATCGAGCGACTATTTGATTGCCCTTGATTTAAAGGGAAAGCAGTATGATTCCATTTCCTTCGCGCATCACATTGAAGAAAAACTCGTCCAAGGCGGGGCGAGTTTATCGTTTGTCATTGGGGGTTCTCTTGGTCTATCCGAGGAACTGCTGAAGCGAGCGAATGAGTCGGTTTGCTTTGGTTTACCAACCTTCCCTCATCAATTGGCGCGCGTCATGTTGCTGGAACAACTCTATCGGAGCTTCCGCATTCTCCGAAACGAGCCGTACCATAAATAATTAGCCAATTAGTTTGAAATGCTTTAAGGCGTTGCACCAGCCGTTCTCATCAATGTCGTCGGTGACGTAGTCGGCGGCTTCTTTCGCGGCCTCAACAGCATTGCCCATAGCTACGCCGATGCCACAAAGCCGCAGCATTTCGACATCGTTATTACCATCGCCAAAGCACATCGCTTCTTCCGGCTTGAAGCCATAGTAATCTAAGACGGATTGGATGCCTTTGGATTTATCCGAGTCCATCGGCATGATGTCGACGGCAAATTCATCCCATCTTGCGGACTTGCAGTTCTGGAGATGGGGCAAGAATAAGGATTCTTCAATCTCATCGCAAAAGGCGATCATCTGATAGACGGTGCGGTCATAATGATCGGGGAAGTGACGGGGCTGAGGAAAACGGGTGCCATATTTTTCGTGAGCGGAGATGACGCGATCATCGATCATGTTGATGTGACCTTCGTTTTCTTCGATTAAAGTGAGACCAAACTTTAGCTTTTTGGCGAACAGGATAAGCTTATCAACAACAACCTCAGGGATGGGATAACGGTAGATGATCTTGCCTCCGATGATGGCGTTCCCGCCATTCATGGTGACCATGCCGTCTGGATGAACGATGGACAAGATTCCGGATTTGCGGACGAGGTAGAAGTTACGGCCTGAGCATAAGAAGAACTTGATTCCTTTGGCCTGAAGGTCATGAACTGCGGCGATCGAACTTTGAGGAACTCCTCCGCTGACGTGAGAGAAAAAGGTTCCGTCGATATCCGTGAATACGATTTTGATGTTCTTGGGGTCTACTTTGTCGTTCATTTTCTTTGGTCCGCCTTTTTAATAGGATAAACTAGTTCACGGAAGTTACATTATGGAATATCCTGAATTTCACTCTTATATCGAAAACCCGGATCCCGAGAATACTCTGGTTCACCGTTATGTGGACAAAGAAGGCAATACCTTCTATGTTGAACCTGGTTTTTATGATGCCGTGCTCGGCTTTAAAGAGAAGCGTGCGGAGCGATTTGATGACCTCATGAAAGCCATCGACGAGACCATCAAAAAAGAGCACCGCGTCATCTTTACGGCCGACTTTGAAAACCCCTGGATTACGCGTGATGGTTTCATCTACCGCGAGATTTTCGATTTGACGGACCCTCTCCACATCTTCGTGGAGGATAAATCGAGGGGCTCCGATTATGGCGACTGACAAAATCCTCTACATCAATGCGACGGTAAGTAATCCCTCGCGTACGGACGCGCTAGCGCGCTACCTATTATCTTTTCTTCACGGTGAAATCACGGAACGTAAACTTACCGATCTTTCGTTAAAATACATGGATTCTGCAGCGATTTCGAAGCGGAATGCAGATATTTCAAAACAGGATTACTCTTCGTACCCGTTAGCAAAAGAATTCGCCTCCGCAGACATCATCGTCATCGCTGCGCCGCATTATGATCTGTCTTTCCCTTCGTTGTTAAAGACTTACATCGAGAACATCTACGTCATTGGCCTTGTCACCTCTTACGGCGCAGATGGGAGGCCAGTGGGGCTATGCCACGCCAAAGAGCTCTATTATGTGGCGACCTCTGGCGGGCCGTTAGAGACGCGCTTTGGCTATGACTATATAAAAGCTCTAGCCCTTGATTACTTTGGCATTAAACGATGCGAGCTTATCGCTGCGGAGAATCTAGATATCTATGGCTCTGATGCTGAAGCGATACTCGAAGCGACCCGAGATAAGATCGACCACCTGATGAAATAAGCAAAAGGCAAAAGAAAACCCATTGTTGCACGACTGAGCAGCAATGGGTTTTGCGTCGATTATTGGGCGGGGCGAAGCGAACGCATCGACATCCACATCATCCTCATGCCATAGGCGAACATGAAGAAGATGAAGGCGTATTGAACCAACCAGAAACCTAGGATTAAGGCGATGAGGGATGGGGTGAAGGCAGCCCAGTATGCCATCTTCTGCGTCTCCCAGAAGGTGTAGATGCGGAAGGGGTTTTTCTTGCCGCGAGTCATCAGGAATAGCACGACGCCGAAGAGCACGACTAAACCAAGATCAATCGCCGCGAAGATACCGGTTTGCGACCAGGCGCCAACAACCTTGTCGGTTTCGAAGGAGAGGTTAATTACCTCGGAATAGAAACCCGTGACCTGTTCAATGTAGGCTTTGCTGGTATATTCCTTGCTATCCAAGGATTTGGCAAAGGCCGTGAAGTCCTTGCCGATGAGGCGGTCATAGCGTCCGGTCAAACCAGCGAAGGCAACGCCGGTCTCGCTCTTCTTGCGGAAACGGATGTATTCTTTGCCAAAAGCGAGGTAGGAGGCCACATAGGTTTCGGAAGCGGTTGCGCTATTATCGCGAGCGGTTTGGGTGTAGGGGTCTTGGCCCTTATCGATAGCGGCGAAGAATTCGCTGTCGTTGAAGGCAGTGGAGTTGAAGAAGACTTCGAACACCGGTTTTCCGCTCGAGGATTTCGCGGTATACCATTGGTTGTCACCACCGGTTAGTGCCACGCGGTCTTCTTTGCTGAAGTTGAAGGTGCCGGTGCCGTCGATGGTTAGCTTCAAATCACGTTGGTTACCCGCATCATCATAGATTAAGGAATTCTCGAATTGAGCTAGGCCTTGATCATATGCGGCGACGGGGCTATTGAAGATCGCGGTCGAGCCTTTCGTGTTCATGCGGCTCACGAAGGTCGGGAGCACGGCAAGGATCACGGCGATCAAAGCGAGGCAGATCGGCAAGATGTCGATGACGCCTTTCCATTCACGAGAGGCTTTGATAACGCCGTCGTTGGAAATCAACGTGGAAAAACCTAATTTCAGGTTTGCAGCAGTCTCGGGAGAGATTTTTTTCGTTTTCTTTTTCTTCTTGTTGTTGGACATAGTTGGACATTCTTTGCTTTAAAGCAAACAAAACGATACCTTAGTTTGAGCGTTTTGGAAATAGCAAAGCAAAGCCCAAAGCAGCAAACTATAGAAAAACAGGCCATATTTGCGCCTTTGCGTTGCTATAATGTCACACGTGAAAGCCATTCCTCGAGCGTCCATGATCCTCTCCCTCGTGGCAACGGGTCTTTTCTTGCTCTCTCTTGGATCCTGCTTTCTGCCGCTTCTTCACGTCGATACTTTAGCCCATGAAGGAATCGAATTCTTCGGATATTTGGTTGTCTTTGGCGGGAGGACGGAAGTGGCTCTAGATTCGGGCGTTTATTCTTTCTCTTTCAACACGAACCTCCCGTTACTCATCACGTTTCAAGGGTTGCTACTTTCTGCGGCGGCCTGCTACCTTGGTGGGCGAAGCATATTGAACCGCATTTTCGCTTTAGTGCTTGGTCTTGCCTCGCTCATTGCCCTTTGCTTCGTGAAGACTTTTGTCCTTACTACTTCGACGCTGGAATCGAACGGATTATCGTTTGGATTAGGATTCTATCTCGCGTTGGGGTTTGCTATTGCGGCGAATATTTGCCAGGGCTTGAACCTATATATCTTCTGGAGAGCAAAGCGTGGATAGAGGTTACTTTATCGGGCTTGCTGGGGTGGATGTTGTTTTTCATGTAGACCAATACCCACTGGAAGACCACAAAACAAAAACCAACGACTATGTATTAAAAACGGGAGGCCCAGCTTTAAATGCCGCGAAAACTTATGCTTTGCTTGGCGGAGAAGCGGTGCTCGTTAGTTCTGTTGGTAAAGGCGTTCTTGCGGACTATATCCGCGCAGACTTGAAGCGGTTTAATGTTCGGCTCGTCGACTTGACGCCTAATGCTCAGCAACAGAACGTCTCATCCATCATCATTCGGGGTTCCACCCGGACCATTTGCAGCGGACAAGCGCGCCGAGTCGAAGCCCATTTGCCGCAACTTGAGGATGCGTTATTTTGTCATAGTGACGGCAACATCTTCGAAACCAACGATTGGTTGATTCAAGAAACAAAACGGTTGGGCATTCCGCTTCTCCTTGATTGCGGTTCATGGAAGGAAGGCATGGACAGTCTTCTATCTCATGCCCACACGGCTATCTCTTCCGAACATTTTCTTTCTCCAGACAAAGAGGATATTTTCTCCTTGGCAAAGCGGTGGAACACTCCTTTTGCCGCGATGACCCGTGGTGGCGAACCGATCCGTACGATGAAAGGCGAAATCGAAGTAAGGAAAATCGATCATGGGAACACTTCCGGAGCAGGCGATGTATTCCACGGTGCATTTGCCTACTATTTCTATAAATGCGCTTTGGATTTTGAAAAATCCCTGCAGAAAGCTAGT